>CABVRR010000012.1:0-14522 GCA_902500705.1 uncultured Nitrospira sp. | reverse complement strand
CTCACTGGATCCGGCGGGGATGAATGGCTGACCGGCAGTTTCTTCCATTATGCTGATCTGCTGCGGAACCTGAATGTACGAGCACTGATCCGACGGTTACGCGCCGATCGTCCCTTGTATTGCGACCGCCCCACGGGCGATTTCTTTTCAATCCCGTTTGTCCAGTGTGGGCTTCTCCCGCTCATCCCACAATCTTATCGAGATGTTGGGAAACAGCTGCTTGGGCGAACAAATACTCCTGATTGGCTATCCACTGAGTTCTGGCATCGGACGCACATGGAGGAGCGCATTCGGCAAGCCGTCTTCTCGCCTGCATGTTTGAGTTATGCACAGCGAGATCTTTTCAGCTCAACCACCCATGGCCTCGGTATTCATGGGACAGAACTCGATGAACGCGCCGCGTCGTTCTTGTCTCTCGAAAACCGCCACCCACTCAATGACAGACGCATCATCGAATTTGCCTTGGCGCTGCCGGAAGACCAGCGATGGCGAGACAAACCGAAGTTTGTGTTGCGGAACGCGGTCGGGAAATTTCTCCCGTCATCAGTACGGACGCGAGTCCTCAAAGCGGATTTCTCCTGTATGTTTGCTCAAGCCCTCCTGGCTGAATCAATGGCGACGATCTTTCAGTCGTTATCCGTCGCCTCCATGGGATGGGTCGACGGCAAGCAAATCTGGGCCGACTATCAAACAATGGCACGCTGTTACCAGCAAGGAGACGAGACTTATCGATTCCATGTCGCCCCGCTCTGGATGGTTTTTGGAGTCGAGCTCTGGTTCCGAATCTTGTTTTCGAACGATCCTGTCCCTTCTCATCCAGGCACTCGACAGGCAACGATATCCTGATGTTCCGTCTAGCGCAGGCAGAAGAATTTTTGTACAATCGGCGCCATTCCAGGAGGGTCCTTCCATGAACGATGAAGTAGACGGTGACAGGCAACCTCACCAACCGAAGAAGCCATATACCTCACCGACCCTGGTGGAATACGGAGACATTGCCAAATTGACCCAAGGTAGTCCAAGCGGAATGTTCCCGGACGGCATGTCTGGGATGTTCATGACTACAGCTTGTCTTTAGGATAGATTTGCCATAGATCGCTGCCAGCCGTGTTCACTGGTGCACTATAGATCCTGCGAGATCTCTGCTATGTCACTTATCGTCGATGAACATCGTCACTACCTTCAAGATTATTCCCGCCTGACGGCGTTTCGACACGCCATTCAAGAATTGGTCACACCGGGCTCCGTCGTCGTTGATCTTGGAAGCGGCACCGGGATCCTTGGCCTCCTAGCCTGCGAAGCCGGAGCGAAACGAGTCTATTCGATCGAAGAAACCGGTTTGATCGAACTCGCTCGTGAAATTTGTGCGGCCAATGGATTTGCGGATCGAGTTCATTTCATCAAAGCGCTCTCGACACGGGTCGAGTTGCCGGAGCCCGCCGATGTGATCCTCGCCGACCAGATCGGGCATTTCGGATTTGAAGCGGGCCTCTTTGAGTATTTCAGCGATGCTCGTCGTCGACTCCTGAAGCCGAACGGGGTGACGATTCCTCAGCGCATCACCTTCTGCGTCGCTCCAGTGGAACATGCCCCCCTCTGGGAGCAAATTGAATTTTGGAACCGGCCTTCCATGGGGCTGAACGTTCAACCGGCTCGCTCCATTGCGGCCAACACCGGCTATCCGATTAAATTGACGCCGGAGCAGTTGCTAGGCCCTTCGGTGGATGCGTTATCGGTCGACCCCAGCCTATCCGGCTCTCAACCGCTTCACTTGACCTGCACGCTGACCGTCAACCGACCTGGCACCCTCCATGGGTTGGGCTGCTGGTTTGTCGCGCAGCTCTCTCCCTCCGTCACGATGTCGAACTCGCCGTTGAGCGAATCCCGGATCGATCGGCGCAATGTCTTCTTTCCTCTTGACCGGCCGATTTCCGTTCAACCTGGAGACGCCGTAGCCGTGACCATGCATATTCTTTCCGGCCAAATCGCCGTCACATGGACGATGGATATCTACAAAAACGGCGTATCGACAGCGAAACCTGTTCGCTTCACCCACAGCACGCTCAACGGCATGTTGATTTCGCGGGAAGATTTGCGAAGGACCCACCCGGCCTTCATCCCGACGCTCTCTCCATGGGGAGCTGCACGCCTCACGGTCCTGACACTCTGCGATGGGAAACGACCGCTCGCCAAAATCGAACAAGACCTGCTGCATCGCCATCCGGAGCTCTTTCCGTCGCTTTCCAAGGCTGCGACGTTTGTCGCGGAAGTCGTCACCAGGTATTCCACATGACCGGTTCCGGTCATGGCCAGCATGTTGACACCCAGTATCGTGCGTACGGCCACATTCTGAGCTGTCGTGGACCATTGCATGAACTGCGGCAAACCGGCGTTCCAGGTGCGTCCGAATCAGCCGATCTGCATATTCTGTTTTCTTCACCTGATGAGCACATTCCAGTACCCGCAACATGGTATTTGACCGTTTCGCTCGCCGATGGCACGCCCTGGCTGCGCTGCGCCAAGATCGATTCAGGCTACCTTGTACACTTTCCGAATCTGGCCGGCTTTATCTTTTCTCCATCGGACAATTCGATTCGCTGCATTCCGCATCATCAGATACCTGAGATACCCGCCCATACCCTGCACCATCTGCTCTTAGACCAAGTGCTCCCCTTAGTCCTGAACTACCGCGGAAAGGAAGTGCTACACGGCGCCGCCGTCATGACTCCCCATGGCGCCTGCGCCTTCGTCGGTCCGACTGGAAGCGGGAAGTCCACCTTGGCGGCCAGTTTCCTTGCCGCCGGCTACTCGGTGATCACCGATGACTGCATCGTGCTTGACACCTGCGGCACAGACATCCTGATCATCCCTTCTTACCCGGGGCTCAGACTCTGGGATGATGCGATCGCAGCCCTGTTCGAGGCACAGGGATCGTACGCACCAGTCACGCACTACAACCCGAAACAACGATTTACGTCTGACGCTTTCCTTGCAGCATTCTGCTCTTCCCCCGCCCCATTAGCCGGCATCTACGTCTTGGGAATAGACGAAACAGATCCAGCGGCATCAGTTTCCACGATCGAACACCCCCTTCTCACACAGCGTGATGCCCTCATGACACTCCTTTCGCTGGCGTTCAAACTGGACATCGAAGATCACGATCGATTAACGAGAGAATTTGACTTTCTTTATCGTCTAGTCACGCAAGTTCCCGTTCGCCGTTTACACATTCCTAACTCGTTCGACGCGCTTCCGGGCATACACGCAGACATCTTGGATGACCTGGCAAAGTCATGCTGCTGACGGTTCCGTCCGTCCATCCTTTTCTGACGAGTCTCCTGACAGAGCATACTCATGGCCATGCGCCGCCGGAACCTCCCTCGGCACACTCTTGGCCGACCATCATCGAGGACGCGCTGGCGCAACGGGTCGCGCCTCTTCTCCTCCACCGGCTTGATCATCCCGCGCGTCGATATCAGATCCCTCTCCACCATCTGACTCTTCTCAAGCAACAGGTGGCCCAGCATGCAGCCTGGAACTTACTACTGGCCAAAGAACTTAGAGTGATTCTGGCTCTGTGTACGCAGTACGGCATCGCCTGCATTCCAATTCGCGGTCCGGTATTCACTGAGCAACTACACGGTGCATCCTCGATACGCCAGATGGACGACCTCGACCTCCTGGTCCATCACCAAGATCTCTCGACCGTCAAAGACATCTTTCAACAACAGGGCTACGCACATCACGAACACCGGTCTGGGTTTCACGAAACCTACTCGTACTCCTTTGAATTCATTCACCCACATCACGGCCTCGTGGTAGAGCCTCATTGGACTCTGGCGTATCCGCCATGTAGAAACCCGGCCTCCATGGAACCGGTCTGGAAACGGGCCCTGCGCCAGGGCTGGATGAACATGGACATCTGGGCTCTGAGCCAGGAAGATCTTCTGCTCCATCTCTGTCTTCATCTGCATCATAAAGGGGAGCAGGCGTCGCTCTTATGGTTCTATGAATTGGATGCCGTCGTCCGACGGCATGGATCCACCCTCGACTGGACCGTCTTTATGAATCAAACTCGACTGATGGAACAGGCCGGTGCGGTGACCACAGTGCTGACCGCCTTAAAGAACGAGCTTATTTCACCCATACCTGATTTCGTCGTTCGACGACTCACCGAGCACACCCATAGCAGCTCCAGACATTCTTGCTTAGCAACTCGCACTCAGCTTCTGTCTCAGTCGTCTCTCAACGGACGAGAAGAATTTGTCGTCCTGTGTTCGCTACAAAGCCTTCCTCAACGACTTCACTATGTAACAGCCCTTGTCTTTCCATCTCCCCGATATATGGCTCGACGATATGGCGCGTCGACTCGTACAGGCTTACTCGGCTTCTATATTGTTCGAGCCTGCCGAATAGGAGCGGACGGCGTTCGATACGCTATCACATGGCTCATACGTATAATTGCGACTCGACACCGACGGTCCAGCAACTTGTCCGCGTGACGGAATCATCACACCGCCGACCCTGCGGATCCTTTTGCGCGATTTCTTCGTCGATCGCACCGAGGATGCTATAGTGATGACCGGTCGATGGATCATCACTTCAATCTCCACGCACAACATTTTATCTATGGATACACCTTCTCAGCTCGCAGCCTCGTCGATTGACCAACAATTGCTGGCCAGTGTTGCCAAAGGCGAGCACTCCGCTCTTGGCCAGCTCTACGATCAATCCAGCACCGTGTTATTCAGTTTGGCATCGCGCATCCTCGGTAACCGTGAAGAAGCGGCGGACCTCCTCCAAGAGATCTACCTCGACGTGTGGAAAAAAGTCGTTCGCTATGACGTTGGTCGAGGCACTCCGATTTCCTGGCTCATTACCCTGACGCGAAACCGAGCTCTTGACCGAGTGCGAACGCGAGTCCCGCGCACGCTCCGACAGGTAGACGCGTCCATTGATGAGGTCCATACAAGCCGCACCGCCAGGCGAGATTCCGATTCTTTTGATGTACCAGCGGACCAAGAGCTGCGAAACCTGATCCGAGCAGCCTGGGAGAACTTGCCACGGATACAACAACAGGCGATCGAACGAGCCTACTATGAAGGCTTACCCGATACGGAAATAGCCGCACAGCTCAATGTGTCCGTAGAAGCAGTCAGAAACTGCATCGCACTCGGCATGTCGCAACTACATCAGTCGTTACAATCCGATTGGCAACAGCGTGAAGCGGTATGACACATGACCAGTTAGAAGCCGCCGTTCCCTTGTATGCGGCCGGCGCACTCGAACGGACTGAGCGACAGGCGTTGGATGTCCATCTACTTTCGGGGTGTCTCTCTTGTCGTACGGCGCTGAAGGAGTATCAGTCGGTGGCGGTGACGTTACCGTTTGGGCTCCACCTCACGCCTCCTCCTCGATCCTTAAAAGACAAGATTCTGTCGTCTCATCTGTCGCCTGCTGTCACTGCGCCTGAACCCCCATCGCCCTCGAAACCAAGTCTTGAGCCCGGTGAATGGATGAAACATCTCATCCCGCCCTCATCCCCATCTACTTCATCCTTTGGATGGGCATTGGGAACGGTCATCGCCATAGTCCTGATCATCCTGGTACTTTTTGGATGGAACTCCTCCACCCAAGTGACAAAAGACATGGAGAAGCTGGCTCAGCTTCAATCTCAAGCCGACGAAATGACCACTACGCTGGTGACTCTTCAACAACAGCTCAACGAGCGCGAGGATGCACTCAGTCAAACCCGAGTGGAATTGCAGGGCCGCATGACTGAGTTGGCAGAGGTGAAGGACCAGCTAATTCAGCGAGAAGCCGAGCTGGAAGAGGCACGAGCTCAGCTGGCGCAAAGAAGCGGACGATCGGCGCGGACCCCCTAGGTCAAACCATCAGCTCTTTCTTGCCTTACTCCGGCTTTGGAATCCAATCCGCGTGCACCCTGCTTCTCACCTCCTGTCTCTCTCTTCAGCTTTCATGCTAGCATGCACGCGTTCATCACGGGCTCCGCGATATTTCTCTCATGAAGCCAGAACCACACGATTCCCATTATATGCAGCTCGCTCTTCAGCAGGCTGCACTGGCCCCTTCCATAGGAGAAGTTCCGATCGGCGCAGTCCTTGTGCATAACCACGAAGTACTCGCGTCTGGACACAACTACCGGGAGGTTTCTCAGGACCCAACCGCGCATGCGGAAATCATCGTGATCCGAAACGCTGCCGAACAGCTGAGGACATGGCGGCTCACCGAGACGACGCTCTATGTCACGCTAGAGCCTTGCCCCATGTGTGCCGGAGCGATTATGCAAGCTCGCATTGCGCGACTGGTATTCGGAGCATGGGATCCCAAAGCCGGTGCCTGCGGCTCGATTGTTGACATTCCAGCCGAACGCCGACTCAATCATCGAGTGCAAGTGATTGGAGGCCTTCTTGAACAAGAGAGCCGTGAGCTTCTCCAAACGTTCTTTCGAGCCAAGCGAGGAACTTCTTCTGAGAACAGGCCTGCTTCGAAGCCAAGATCTTAGCACCACCGCGAAGCCAGCAGGATAGTGGATGAACGCCGAACCGTATCTCCATGCGGTGACAAAACAAGCATCGACGAATAACACCTATCAACATCCTGTTCGGCAATGTATAAGAACGCCCTTACTGAGGGCAGAGGAGATGCCTGTGCGGAATCGTAGCATGCGTATGCGATCACTCAAATCATGTGCCATCGCACTAGTGCCTGTCCTCCTCGCAGGCTGCTTGCTCAACGAATCACCGAAAGAAAAGATATCATCCCAATCATCAGTTCCTCCTCAAGTAGCACGCGTGATGGCTCAGAGTGGCGTCACCTATATAGAATCCTGTCGCACGAATGGTGTCCCAATCCCACCTGATTGGAAGCCCTCCTCATCCGACTGGGAACACCACGGTAACCTCCACACCATATTGCTCACACCAAACAATCTTGAACAGACTCCGGTCAATGAGACCTCTTTTGCGAGCGTCTGGTCATATGCTGATCCCGACGTGAGAGGAGCCTGTGTTGCATTGGGAAGAAATGGCGGGGTCTTCCAAATCATCTGTCAAAGCGCCACGACAGGGCATGCCTGCTTTTGGAGTAACGACCCGAGCTCACCACGTACCAGATGGACTCCCGAGACGGCCGAAATACCTATCGCGTCACTCCACGATCCCGTCCGGGGATTTGCTCAAGGCACCGTGCCCTGCACCGACTGTCATCGTGGGAACAATGCCTTTCTATACGCGCCCGATGATCCCACCTGGGCCACAGTGTTGAGACCTAACCGTGCACGCTCGACATTTACGACTAGGATTGAACAGTCATCACAGCATGGACAACTCACATTCGGATCGACCACAACCACCTATCCGCGCTTTGTCCCGATCGGAGGGCACTCCATGGCCTTACACAATCCACTTCCAACAATGGCTGGCTGTTCAGGGTCCTGTCACGAGTTACACGTGGAGATCTTACGAAAGAATCATACGGTGGAAGGCTATGTGCGGATCCCACGACCGATGGGCCCCGCCTGTGCAGCCGACTCCCCATCTGATGATCCGACCAGAAATTGTTATCAGCAATAACGGCTGGTCATCCCAGCTGCGTGAAATTGATCTGCCTGTCGATCATGTATAGAGTGGCGATATGCTGCCTCCCAAGGCGTCTTCACCAAAGCGTCAACATGGTCACGCCATGATCGCACGGTTTGTGGGAATTGTAGCTATAGCTCTTGGGTTCGTCATCGGAATGTATGGGCTCGATCACCCAGAATCCCATTGGCTTCAGACCGCACTTGGGCTGCTGGTGACCGGAATGGCGGCCCAGGGATACGCGCTCTACTGTTCGATTAAACGATAGGAATGATCGAATTCATGAATAACGATCACGCAAGAACCTCTGCCGGACTATGGTACCCCACCACGCCTTTGTGCCACTCTTCGAGCAATACCAGTTTATACGCGAAGTATAAGTCCGGTAAGCGCTGTCTAGGCATCTCCTTCACGATGTCATCAATCTTGGTGCCGTCCAGGATCCCGGCTTCTACCAGGCTGCTTTCGTACAGACTATTTCCGTAACGCTCGACAACGCCTGAAAGCCATTTCCATACCGGGGGTTGAAAGCCAGACTTTCTCCGCGTCAATACGTCCTCGGGGAGAAGACCCTTCAGTGCTGCGCGTAGCCACGCTTTCTGCCCAAACGTGTGATCCGGCTGCTGACTGCGCAATGCCATCACAAGCTCAATCAGTCCCGCATCCAGAAACGGCACACGTGTTTCGACTCCCACGCTCATGCTCACCCGATCTCCCAGTGAAAGACAATTCGAGACAAGCCACGTATCGAACAGCATACGAATGACCGCAGCCGGCAATTGCTCTACGTGACGTACACCGATATCCGTGGGCCGGAACGGGTTGTCTCCCCCGATTGTGCGCATCGCGGGACCATAGACCCTGTGCTTAATATCAAATGTCGCTCTAAAATTCGGATCGGCTTCGTAGAAGTGCAGCTGTTGAGCCGACTTTGGCACGGTTCCCACTCCGTGTAACAGCGAAGCCCAACGCTGACACCAAGATGGAACACGAGGATGCCGGCTCGCTTTACCGAGCAATCGCTGCATACCGGGCGATGCCGTCAGAGGGATAACGGTTTTTAGGAATGGCGACGTTGTCATGCTCAGATTGGTCATCAGGGTCTGCGTAACCCACGGATACCCCCAGAAAATCTCGTCTCCGCCCAAACCGTTCAGCAGCACCTTGATACCGAGATCGGCCGCTGCCTTGGGCACGGCATAATGTCCGAAGGCTGCGGAATCTGCGATCGGTTCATCCATGACACACACAAGCTGAGGGAAAAAACCCACGAAGCTCTCAACCGGTAACTCGACTTCATGGACGATCATGCCGAGTTGCTTGGCCAGACGCTGCGCGTGCTCGCGCTCATCGTACGGCGGGCGGCCAGGGTATCCGACGGAAAAGGCATGCAACGGTTCAGACGAGTGTTTTTGCGCCAGCGCAGCAATGGCTCCGGAGTCGATTCCACCGGATAGTGCAATGCCTACCGGCACATCGGAACGTAACGTCAACTTCACGGCTTCTTCCAAACCGTCACGAATGCAGCGAAGAATGCCGGGAGTATCAGTCGGCAGTCCGTTAATTTTTGTCGACTCTTCGACACTCCAGTAGCGCACCGGTTCGGCAAACCACTTGTCGAGCGACACCGTGAGCGTATGTCCTGCCGGAACTTTCCACACATCTTGAAGCAGGGTAAATGGCTCAGGGACATACTGATAGTGCAGATACATATCCACTACCGATAGATCGAGTGCCGGGCGAGATGTCAGCAGCGGCAGGAGCCCCTTGAGTTCTGACGCAAACGCAAGGCACCGATTATCTCGGTAATAGAACAGAGGTTTTTCTCCACAACGATCGCGCGCCAGAAATAAACTTTTCTCTCGTTCATCCCACAATGCGAACGCAAACATCCCACGGAAACGTGACACACACTCACGCCCCCACACTTTATACGCCGCCAACAGCACCTCGGTATCGGAACTGCTGACAAAGCGCTCGCCCTTGGCTTCAAGTTCCCTACGGACCTCAAGATAGTTATAGACCTCGCCATTGTAGGTGATGACATAACGACCGTTCTCGTAGGTCATGGGCTGATGCCCACCTTCCGTCAAATCAATGATGGCAAGTCGGGTATGTCCAAACTGGACATGAGAATTCGTGTACACACCGGATCCATCAGGGCCGCGATGAGTTAATGTGGCCACATCGTGCTTTGTCAAATGCGATCGGTGAGCCGGTGACCGATAGAACCTTCCGAGAATGCCACACATGATGTGTTCAAACCTTTCAGAGCGAAATCCGCTGAGATGCACGCAACAGAGTGCTCGTGAACGGACGTCTCGATGAGGAAGCTGGAGACATCATTCGATGCAGTCGTTCAATTAACCATGAGGTGAACTGAACCGTCAACAGCGGGTACTGCGCCCCACAGCCTCACGCCGTCTGCCATTAGCTGACCTATCGACGAAAGAAATATCGAAAAGTGAAAATGAATCAAAGAGATCGAGAAGATTTCGTAAGGCCTGATGAGAGAGGCTAGGGTTAACAGATACCTCGAAGAGGGGATGCAATAGTTCTTACGGAAATGCCACAGGGGCAACAACGACACCTACCTGAAATTCAACCGATCGGCACGCCGCATTTCCTCTCTCTCCTGAATCATAACTCAGTACCTCTACTGCCGAGATTCTCTTCCAGCCCTGCGCGTTGGTCTAACGAGAAATTGAAGCAGCTCCCCATCCGTCGTTTTCGTCAGCACAGAATGCGACGCGACTCTTGGCCAACGGCGAAACCGCCATTCTTTGTACAACACCACTCCGACCGCCATCGCCACTAGTCCACCGACCAGCCACCATACAATCATGTGTTCCCCCGATCTTCGGGCTCAATGCGCCCCGCTCCCCACAATACTTGACGATCGCGTGGGATCTTCCTACAGAGCATTAATTTCACACTATCCTATTCTTGACGGTCTAAGCGCAACAAACGTACGAGCGCCATCCTCCTTCTCTTGTATCATAGTCACATAAGCTTGCCTACCTTCTGATACGGCACTACTTGCAACCACGATGCAGGTTTTTCTAATGTACTTGCTATGCTCCTTAGACTGTCATCTCAACTTCGAGCTTCTCTATCTCTTGCATGGTGCTGTCATCGCTGATCCCTACTGTTCAATATGCTTCTCGAACAGGCCATCAATTAATGGTAAGACGTCTCGAATGCCCCCTTCATGTTCTGGACCGATCTCGGTAGAATACCGTGATTAATCAAGGATCGCTATGCCCCTAGCTCCCGTTCCTTTCTATATCCTTTGCGGCTCTCTGGGTGCCGGCAAAACGACGCTGCTGATGCGGCTGCTGGAATATTGGAAAGCCCAAGGCAAACGAACGGGAGTATTAATGAACGAAGCTGGGTCCGTCAGCATCGACGGCCCACGCGCTGGAACGCTGGCCGAACAAGTCATGAACCTAGCCGGCGGCTGTGTCTGTTGCGACACGAAGGAAGATCTCTCCTGGGGCATTGCGCAACTTGTGCGCGATCATGGATCGGATGTGCTGATTCTAGAATGTTCGGGGTTGGCCGACCCGGCCGAAGTAGTCGATGCGGTCACCGATGCCTACACAGCACGGTTGGCCTCCCTTGAACGAATCATGGCGCTTCTGCATCCGATCTCGACGGAAGAAAGTCACTCCAGTGCCTACGTAACGACGCAAGCCATCCGCTGTGCCGATGAACTCATCTTGAACAAACGAGATCTGTATGTCCCGGGCCATTGGGAACGATTCCGAACGTCGATCCTCGAACAGAACCCCTATGCTCGTCTCTGGGAAACGTCGCACGCACGGCTCGATGCCGCCGACCTTCTGACTCCACATCCATCGACAACACAGACGACACCGACGAATGTGCTGTTCAGCAAGTCGCGACCCGGTCTTTCACAACGTGCAGCTTATCACCCTATCGCCACGACGGTCCCATTGCCTGGTCCGCTGAATCGTCGGCGCTTACTGGCATGGATCAAGACCCTCCCCAAAGGGCTTGAGCGGGCGAAAGGCTATTTTCGATTTGTGAATGAACCGGAGCTGCAGGAATTCCAATACGCGCTGCCGGGACAGGCCACGATCACACCACTTATGCTGTTGGATGAACCAGAATCGGTCTTAGTCCTGATAGGACGAGGATATGATGTGGAGCATCTTCGGACGACGCTCTTAGCCACCGTGGACAACCAACCACCATCTCATGAGCCTTAGGACTGCGCGTTCGCTTCCTTGACCGAGCTCGCACCCAACTCCAATTTTTTCCTGAACCTCGGCCATTGCAGGAGTGCCAACGCGGCCCCGCCGCCGACCAGGCCTCCAAGCACCCATCCCCCAAGCACATCCGTAACATAATGCGCGCCGACATACACGCGGGCAAATCCGGCAAGCACGACGATCGGCCAACTGACCCAGCCGGTCTTGGGATAGAGGATCTGCAGAAATGCCGCGAGCGCGGCCGTATTCACCGCATGGTTTGATGGAAAACTGAATAATCCGCCACAGCCATTTGGCTCGATTTTGACCGTTTCGATTAATGCCCGACATGGTCTGATCCGCTCAAAAACCCACTTAAGCTGTCCGCCCAAGAAATCGGAAAGTCCGACCGCGGCTCCCAAAATCGGACCTCCCAACAACGCCTCTCGCCGATTACTCCAAATCCAATAGGCGATGGCAACAGCTCCGGGAACATACAGCGTACTACGGTTTCCCAGTTGAAGGAAAAATTGATCGACAACCGTTGACCGGCCTGACAAGCCGTTGATCGCCCAAAAAAGAGTTTCGTCCATACCCATGCGTGCGACGATAAAGCGTTACCCGTCAGCCGTCAAGCATCGACCGATCTCTCGCCCAAACTCATACCTTCAGGAAGGGCGGCTGAACAAGAGACCTTACCTTGTCCTGAAATGGATTCGGACCGTGAGCTCGCCATCGACCGGATCGTCCCCGTTCATTTGGGGATCAAACGTCCATTTACTGAGGGCACTGACTCCGGCAGCCGTCAGCTCTCGATGTTTGCACGGCTCTAAGACCACCACCGTCACCTTGGCCTGCTTCGATACCAAGAGACGGGCTTTCATCCAATCATCCAGTTCTTGACCATTGAGTGCGGCGGGAATACCAGGCCACGGAGTGGACTTCGGTACAGGCCCCATCTGCTGATCTTTATTCAGAGCCAGTCCGTGAACATGCACTTCAGGCAGCTCAAGAACGTCCTCTTGGTGATCACTCTCATGTGTCGCATCATCCCCTGTCGCCGCCAATGTAGCGGCAGAAGCCAGTACCACATAAAGCAGACCACTCAACACCACCCACTTGCTCACAGAAATATACATATCCTCACCCCATAATCAGAAGAAGAGTTGCCCACGGAAAAAGAAGGATCGCGGCATACCGGCATGAGACACACCCAGACCGATACTGCCTTCGCCGCGATTGATAAAGTATGCTTGATCTAATGCATTGACGATATCAAACCCCAACAGTAATTTTTGATCGTGCCAGGGCAAAGGAATGACATGATTAATCGAGAAGTTATAAATCGTGTACGACGGACTATGGGTGGAGTTGGTCTTTCCGCCCTCCTCCGCCGTCCGCAGCCCCGACGCGAACAGCACCTGCCCCGTGACAGTAGTTCGCTCGAAGAGTTGATAGCTCAGGATTCCCGAAGCCGTCAGCGTCTGCTGATGATCACAATGGACCCCACTGGATGTCCTGATATCCGCAATCTCGGCCGCTTCTAGGAGGAAATGACCGGATTGCAACCCGTATCCTTTACACTGTCCCCACGCGATATTCCCACGTCCGGTCAGGTTCTCCAAGAACCACACCT
Source organism: uncultured Nitrospira sp. (assembly GCA_902500705.1). Classification (GTDB taxonomy): domain Bacteria; phylum Nitrospirota; class Nitrospiria; order Nitrospirales; family Nitrospiraceae; genus Nitrospira_D. Next base: position 1,068 of record CABVRR010000012.1, on the reverse strand, counting down.
TCAGAGCCGCATCGGCCCCCCTGCTCCAACCTCGTTCAAAGGCAAAATAGTTCAATAACGGGGTTGTCCCGAATTGGCCGGCATCGGAAAGATAGTTGGCTAACTTGTAGTACCCGGTCAGTTGCAAGGTCGCCCAATCCGTCAAGGCGTGCGTGCTGCCGATCTGAAAGTAATGGGCCCGTTCAGCCCGAGGCTGATTGTTTGTCGTATCTTCCGGAGCCGCCTTCGTCCCGGCCGTGTTCAGCTTGGCAAAAGAAATCGCTTCCAGGTTCGGAGGAGTAAACATCCGGCCATAGAACGCATGGAAGGCATGGGCCGGATTATACCGGTAGGTGACCCCAAGACGTGGGCTGATTTGACCTTCATTGCGTTGATACTGCACAGCATCTCCACGGACTCCCACGTTGAAGGTCCAATGCTCATTCGGAGTCCATTGATCCTGAATCCAGAATTCCTGGCGCCAGCCGATCAATCGATTGTCGGCATTGAGATTGATCACCCCCCCCGTCGGATTCCCCAAACCATCGTCGAGAAACGTAAACAATCTGGTTTTATTGATGGCCTGGGTACGATCGACTTGAAACCCCGCCTTGATCAGATGTTCCTTACTGTGGACGAAGGTGTAGTCGAAGCGTACGCCGCCGGAATAGCCCATGCGATCTTGGCTGCCGGTGGAAAAGGGTTCGGCTTCGTCCGGCACATAGGCCAAGACATTGAACGGATCCGTCCTGAACGTCGCTCTCGTATTGCGGAAGTATCCGGCGAGACTGAAAAAATTGCGGGTGTTGATATCACGCCGCCACACCACATGGCCATATTGACTATTCTCTTTCTGATTCTCATCTACCATTTCCGAAGGCACCGGAGAAAACCCTCCTGGCAACAGGCCGACAATGGTGGGATTGAGAACCTGCCCTGGAAACGTCGGAATCTGATACTTCGCGATCGAGTTCATGAACAACAGCGTAAAATTATTGTTGTTATCGTGCTGATAATCGCCGCGAAATATCGTTTGATTCCGCTCGCTCTGGCCATGAAAGATGGAATGGCCCAGCGTCGGCGGCTCAA
>CABVRR010000011.1:11088-57150 GCA_902500705.1 uncultured Nitrospira sp. | reverse complement strand
GTGAGTACAAATCCCGGGACAACCACATCAGCACCACCGAGTGCCGCGACCAATCCTCCCAAGTTTGGATATGTGGCTAACACATTTAGAAAGGGTGGAAAGGTTACATAGGTGTCATGCCAGCAGCAGACGTCCAAGGCGTCAGTAACACCGACAGTCAAGCCTGCGGCAGTTGGAGTGATGTTATCCTCAAAGGCGACCCCACAGGTGACCGCACCACCCAGGTAGCCGTAGGGGGTTGTTAAGGCACAGCTTGAAAACCCCAGAAGACCGCCACCACTGTTGATGTGGACAGCGATAGCACCTGCTCTGGCGGTCAATAGGTCATTATCGGCATTGGTCAGGCCACCCGAGGTGTTTAAATAGTCGCTGGCAATTCCAATCATCTTATAGGGGGAAAAGTCGTGCGTGGCAATGTTTGCGCCACTCACAAACGTCACGGTTTGCCCAACACCGGCGCCTAGTGCTTGCCACCATGGCTGAACTTGTGAAGCATCGCCGCCGATTACCAAGATCCCAGAGGCACCTGGTTTGGTAACCTGATTCAAGATACTCGTCGCCACACTTTGATAAATATTGATAGGACCATGGCCTCCGATACCACCATCCTCAGCATCAATACCCATCAGCACAACTGGACCTCCTGCCTGAGCCAGTGCAGGGGTGATTAGCGTGAGCACGAGAGCACACCATACAAACAGCTTTTTCATAAGTCTTGCTCCTTCTTGATTGTCAGTGATGAAGACGCCTATAGAACAGGTCAATTCACATAGCTTGGATTCGAAATCGCTACCTCCTTTCATCCACCGCAGCAAAACCTCACGGTTTCACCTCATGCTCCAAGGCCTCTTATTACGAATCACGTTCCTATCTTCTTCATCATCAAGTGATAAAAAAGATCACTTGCGCCATGAAAATTTTTAACAAGATTTCCTCGTACGGACAGCAAGGAGTATTCCAGGGCAGATGGTTATCAGGTGATGGTTATTTACACGCTACATAGTTGCCTTCATGCATAAGGCAATTGGATGAATGTATGGGGGCGATCACTCGACATGGATAAAGCACGTAAGCTGTTATAATTACGCGCAAGTTAGATTCGTGAGTGAGAGCTTTCGCCGATCATTAATGAGGGCTGAGAAGCTTTATGGGTCCTGCATGGAGGTGATGAGAGGGTTGCGGTCTTTCCCTTTCTTAATGCCTGGCAATCATGATCTGTATCTAAATAGATGCAGTATCGAAAACAATTCACCTGAATATTTTTACACGATCTAAGAAGTCTCGAAGTTATTCTTTGTGAAGGCTTTGTTTTGGATGACCACCTCACGCGTTACGAACCAGGTTCGTCTGTTTTCCTCAATATGAGTCATATTTCTTACTGTCTTACTCAAGGCTGAACTCACTACACCGACTCCTGCGCACTGCAAGTAAGCTCGTCGGAAGACCAAGAAAGGCCTGTGTGGTTAGTGACTTCAGGGCTTGGAATCTGATTACCACCAACTATCGAATTCATGGCACGAACTTATGAGAAGTTGGGTGGTTATCTGATCGGTTTGACTCACCGAAAACCCTTGTGATAGCGTAGTTTTACAGAAATGCTTGCGGAGCCACTTCCAGAGGAGTTGTTATGAAATTTGTCTGCCTCAACTGCGAAACATACATGAGCCTCGAAAAGGTGGAGAAGCCGGAGGAGGGGTCTCTCGGGGTCTTTTTCGCCTGCCCTTCTTGTAGTGCAAAGTTTTCGATGGTGACCAATTCCGGTGAAACTAGCATGATGAATGCCTTGGGGCTGAAGCTGAGTCCGAAGTCTGCGCCGGAGACGTCCATGGAAGGGTTGCGCGGACTGGCTGGTAACGGGCAATCATCGCCCGCGGTGAATACACCAGCTCTAGCTGCACCGACTGTGTCGGCAACGGCTGCCTCGCCCGCCAAGGCTCCTGAAAAAACGAGCGGCTGTCCCTTCTCTGCAATGGTGGCTGAGATGGGGCTGACGAACTCTGGGAAGCCGGCTAGTGATGGATCCGGCGCATCCGAGTTCACTTGGACCGCCGATGCGAAGGAAAAACTTGATCGCCTGCCGGCCTTTGTCAAACCAATGGTGCAGGGCAGCGTGGAAGTCTATGCCCGCAAGAGTGGGTTTAAGACCATTACCTTGCAAGTGATGGATGATTCCAAGAACTATTCCCCCGAGGGCATGACATGGTCTCGCGAGGCCGAGCAACGGCTGGAAAATATTCCCGACTTCATCCGCCCCATGGCCCGCAAGGAAGTTGAACGAATGGCCAAGGAGCGTGGAGCGTCGACGATCACGGCGGACGTCATGGATGAGGCCAAAGACAAGTTCATGAAGTTTATGTAATCCCGAGTCGCAGGCATCTGAGCGTATGAGGCCCATCCGGCCGTCTGGATGGGCCTTTTCTATTTACAATTCTTGCGTAGTGAATGGTTTTCGCATGAAATGGTGGGTCGTTGTTTTGGCTGTGGCGTTGTTGGTTCTACCGTTTCCGTGGTGGTCTCGTGCGAGCGAGCCTGTACCCTTTGCGCACGATCATTTAGATTCCCTTGCGCTGGGCATGATGCATGACGCGCAAGCGGAACAGCATGATGGAGGATGGGAAGGGTCCGCCCAAGGGATTGCCTACTCGGAGTTCAACCATCGTTTTGCCGGGCTGTTCGTCTTGCTGTTCGGCCTTGCCGAGTTGGGGTATGCGTTGCAATACGGGCTGCCTTTCTGGACCAGGCTTGTGCTTCCAGGTGCGCTCGGTGTCATCGGGGCGTATTTACTGGTCTGGAGTGACCATGAGGCTTGGCCGATCGGTTCGCTCAGCTTTGCCCAAACCTTCCTGGGGCAAGACCGGGAAATTCTCCAGCATAAATTTTACGGCGTGTTCGGCGTCACCGCGGCGGTGAGTGAGACGCTTCGTCGAATCGGTTGGGCTCGGCATCCGGCTTGGGTCGCACCATTACTGTTTCTTGGCGTGGTCGGCGCAGTGCTGCTTTTTATGCATTCGCATGGCAATCATCCTGCGAATCAGAGAATTGAGCTGCATCATGCCCTGCTCGGAATCCTGGGCATCGGGGCTGTCACATCGAATGCGATGGTGTCGTGGACTTCCACCACCCGGCACCATCCTGTGAAGCGGTGGGAAGTCGCTTGGGCGGGGTTCCTAATCCTCATTGGTCTTCAGCTGCTTGTGTACTCCGAGTAGAGGCGTCGTACCGTCACCCGGCGGAATTGACTCCTTTCCGAGGCCTATGTTAGGTCTACCCCGTTCTTCCTGACTACTGTACAGACGACGGCTCTAACCAACTTCACTGATTTCGGGGCGGGATAGCGGAGGCACTTTATGGGTGGACATAGTCATTGGGCGACAATCAAGCGACATAAAGGAGCCCAGGACGCGAAGCGTGGGAAAATTTTCACGCGGATTATCCGAGAGCTCACTATCGCGGCTCGATCCGGTGGAGACCCCGATGGGAATCCTCGACTGCGTCTGGCCATCGCTAAGGCCAAGGAAGCTAATATGCCGGGCGATACGATGAAGAAAGCCGTCCAGCGAGGGACCGGCGAACTGCCTGGTGTGGCCTATGAGGAATTTTCGTTGGAAGGGTATGGCCCCGGTGGGACCGCAGTGCTGCTCGAAATTACCAGCGACAACCGAAACCGGACGGTTGCGGAGATTCGTAGTCTCCTCACAAAAAATCACGGCAATATGTCAGAAGCGGGCGCCGTCGCCTGGCAGTTTCATAAAAAGGGACTCGTCACGATTGAGAAGGGGAAGGTTGATGAGGATACGCTTCTTTCACTGGCGCTGGAAGCCGGGGCAGAAGACGTGAAGGTCGGTGAAAAGAGTTATGAGGTGCTCATCGATACGCAAGATTTTGAAGCGGTGAAGAAAGCGCTGGGTGATGCGAAGATCGAAACAACACTGGCTGAAATTACATATATTCCACAGAATACCATCAGGCTGGACGAGAAGCCTGCCGAGCAAATGCTGAAGCTAATGGAAGTCTTAGACGAGCATGATGACGTTCAGAAAGTTCACGCCAACTTCGATATTTCAGATGAGGTAATGGAGAAAGTTGCTGCAGCTGCGGCGGGATGACCCTCAGGTTCATCATATGGTTCTGGCCATCGGATAGCGAGACGGCATGATCGCCTTTCTCACGGGGCGGTTGATATTCAAAGCGCCCACCCATCTCACACTTGATGTGCAGGGGGTCGGGTACGAAGTGCATATTCCCCTCAGCACCTATTACGCCCTGCCGAATCTCGACGAAGTTACCGCACTGAATATCCATACGCATCTCCGTGAAGATGCTATCCAGCTCTTCGGCTTTCTCTCCCAAGGCGAGAAAGAGTCGTTTTTGCTGTTGACCAGTGTGTCGGGCATCGGCCCAAAACTCGCTCTCAGTGCGTTGTCGAGCCTATCGGTGACGGATCTTGTTCATGCGATCCAAACAGAGGACACCGAAAAGCTTGCGACTGTTCCCGGCATCGGAAAGAAGTCGGCTGGTCGCATTGCGCTTGAATTGAAGGACAAGGCAGGCAAAATTCACGGGGCATCCCCCCGAGCCGCTACGGCTGACGTACCTACGTTGGATGGTCCTTATGAGGATGCACTCTCCGCTCTGATAAACTTGGGCTATCGTGCGCAGGATGCCAAGGAGGTCTTGACGCGGGTGATGAAGAATGCGCCGGAGTCACTGACGTTGAAAGAACTCATCCGCAAAGGACTCAAGGAACTTGCAAGGGGGTAACCTTATGCCATTCACTGCGAAGAATACCGTCAAGGGACTCGTGAGCCTTGCTTCTATAGGCGTGGTGCTCGCTGTCACATCTCCTTGTACGAGTCTCGCTCAGGAAACAACAGAACCAAAGAGCAATAGAATGGTTTGTGGTACCTGTCCCGAGGGGTATGCCACCACCGGGGTCACGCAGTCCTCGGAGATCTGTAAGGAGGGAGATCCGACCCTCGTGCAATGTGTGCCGCTGGGGGCCAATATGTTGGGCGTGTGCGGATCGTGTCCCGATGGGTATGCCGAAATCGGCAGCTCCTCAGTGCCTGCTCGGTGCGGAACCCAAGACGGCGGTCGATTGGCGCAATGTCAGTTGAAGAAAATGGAGCATAGTTTTCCTGACTCCACCCAGGGATATAAACGATGTCCTCCTGATTGCGGCAGTACGGCTCAGCCTGGCCAAGGGACTCAACCACCTCCCCCGAAGTATCAACAGATGCCGGAGGGAAATAAGTAGATATGGGCGGCGCACGATGACTGAGCGGTTCGTAACCAATCGCACCATGGATGAAGAGCGAGGGCATGAGAATGTGCTTCGCCCTCAGACGCTCGAGGAGTACGTCGGCCAAGAGAAAATGAAGGCGTCGCTTCGAATTTGCATCGAAGCAGCCAAGCGGCGAGAAGAGGCACTCGATCATGCCATTTTCTACGGACCGCCAGGCCTCGGCAAGACTACCATCGCGCACATTATCGCCAAGGAAATGGGGGCGGCCTTGCGATCGACGTCGGGGTTGGTCCTGGCCCATGCCGGGGACTTGGCCGCGATTCTGACTAATCTTCAGGAATATGACGTGCTGTTTATCGATGAGATTCACCGGCTGCCCGCGTCCGTTGAGGAAGCACTTTATCCTGCCATGGAGGATTTTCAGCTGGACCTCGTGATTGGACAGGGGCCTGCTGTGAGGACGGTGAAGCTTGATTTGCCGCGGTTCACTCTTATCGGGGCGACGACCAGGGCTGGTTCGCTGACGTCCCCGCTGCGTGATCGATTTGGGCTTGTCTATCGACTGGAGTTCTATGGGCCGTCTGAGCTGGAGGCGATCGTAACGCGCTCGGCCGGTGTCTTAGGCATCGGGATTGATCAGGCAGGTGCGGCAGAAATCTCGCGACGAGCGCGTGGAACACCACGGATTGTCAATCGATTGATTAGGCGGATCCGAGACTATGCGCAGATTCAGGCCGATGGGTATATCACCGAACAGGTGGCCAAGGAAGGATTGGTCTGGCTAGGAATCGATGAAGCAGGTTTCGACGAGATGGACCGCAAGATCCTGATCACGATCATCGAGAAATTCAATGGTGGGCCGGTCGGAGTGGAGTCCCTGGCGGCTGCGGTTCAAGAAGACAAGGGCACGATTGAAGATGTCTATGAGCCCTACCTGATCCAAGCCGGGTTCCTGGATCGTACTGGACGTGGACGACAAGTGACTCGGTTGGCGTATGATCACTTTAAGCGGCCGTCTCCCTTGTTGATGTAAACGGGCTGTTTCCATCTCTTCAGAGCTTCTGACGCCCACGCGCTCTCCTTGCAATAGATTCAATCCTTCCTGTAAAATTCAACACTTGCCTTTGCGATCTCCTTTCCCCTACGGGGATAAGGAACCTTTCCCTCAATCGGGTACTCGAGGCGAGACTCAACATGCCCAAAGATATGCCGGAATACCGTAAGGAAATCGACAGGATCGATGACGAAATGATTCGGCTCCTCAATGAGCGTTCGCAAAGCGTGATCGAAATCGGAAAGCTCAAGAAAGAAAAGGATGCCGGCGCCAACCTCCATACCGCAGGCCGAGAAGCGGAGATCATCGAACGGCTCACGAAGCTCAACACGGGCCCGTTCCCGAGCGAGGCGATCCGATCGGTCTATCGAGAAATCATGTCGGCGTCGTTGTCGCTGGAGTCTCCCCAAAAGGTCGCGTATCTGGGGCCGCGAGCCACCTTTACTCACATGGCCTGCATGCAGAAATTCGGCTCCTCTGTTCAGTACATACCCGTTCACAGCATTAAAGAGGTATTCAGCGAGGTGGAACGAGGTCGAGCCAATTTCGGTGTCGTGCCGATCGAAAATACCACGGAGGGTGTCGTCAACCACACCCTGGACATGTTCATCGATTCGAACCTGCTGATCTATGGAGAAGTGTTGCAAGAAGTTTCTCATCATCTTCTGTCGAAATCAGGACGCATCGAAGATGTGAAAAAAGTCTACTCTCATCCCCATGCCCTTGCGCAATGCCGGAACTGGCTCGAAACCAATCTTCCGCATATCCCTGCGGTCGAGGTGGCCAGCACGGCTCGAGCCGCCGAACTGTGCATCGATGAGCCCACTTCAGCGGCCATTGCGTCAGAGGCGGCCAGCCAGCTCTATGGATTGAACGTGATTAAAGCTCGTATCGAAGACAACCTGAACAATTTCACGCGCTTCCTGGTGTTGTCTCAGAAACCGTCTGAACGGACAGGGAAAGATAAAACGTCGTTGATGTTATCGGTGAAGGATAAAGTCGGAGCCCTCTATGACCTGCTCCGTCCGTTTGCCTCGCACGGCATCAATATGACAAAAATCGAATCTCGTCCCTCTCAGCGGAAAGCGTGGGAGTACATCTTCTTCGTGGATGTCGAAGGGCATATCAATGAAGATCGGGTCAGTAAAGCCGTCGAAGAGGTGAAGGCACGCTGTCTCTTTATGAAGATTTTAGGCTCCTACCCGATCCATAGCTGATCATGGCACTACAGGTTCATGCCGATATCCGATCTCTGAGTCCGTACGTTCCCGGTAAGCCGATCGACGAACTCCAGCGGGAACTGGGGCTCACCCGCGTGATCAAACTTGCGTCCAACGAGAATCCCCTGGGGCCTTCACCGAAGGCCCTGGCCGCCTTGAGTGGAGCGCAGGCGATGTTGCATCGGTACCCGGACGGGGGCGCCTATCAGCTTCGGCAAGCGCTTGCGGATCGCTGGAAGGTCACCAGTGAGCAGATCATCCTGGGGAACGGATCGGATGAGCTTCTTGGGTTATTGGCCAGGACGTTCTTGACTCCTGGCGATGAAGCTATCATGGCCGATCACACGTTCGTGATTTATAAAATGGAGGTGACGGCCGTTCACGGCAAGCCAGTGGTCGTCCCGCTCGTCAACTGGACCCACGACCTCGAGTCCATGGCGCGAGCCATTACGCCTCGAACGCGATTGCTCTTTCTCTGCAATCCTAATAATCCTACTGGGACGATCGTCTCTGCGGAGGCGGTCAATCGATTGATGGCCAATGTGCCAGAAGATGTCCTCGTCGTGTTCGACGAAGCCTACTTCGAGTATGTCCGGCATCCACAATTTCCCGATGCGATGGCGTATGTCATGCAGGGGCGGAACGCGATTGTCCTGAGGACGTTTTCCAAGATCTATGGACTGGCTGGGTTGCGAATCGGGTATGGGGTCAGCACACCGGAGATCATCGACTTTCTGAATAGGGTTCGGCCTCCATTCAACGCGAACAGTCTTGCTCAGAAAGCTGCGCTGGCCGCATTGGGGGATGATGCGCATGTGGCTAAGAGCCGGGCGGTCAATGAGGCTGGGATGGCGCAGGTGGGAGAAGGGTTGCGTGCCTTGGGAATCACTCCGATCCCGAGTGAAGCCAACTTTCTCTATTTTGACGCCAAGCAGGATGGGCGACGAGTGTTCGACGCCTTGCTGCGAGAAGGGATTATTGTGCGGCACATCGAGGGAACAATGATTCGCGTCACTATCGGGCAACCCGACGAAAATACGGCCTTCCTCCAAGCATTCAAAAACATTGTGAATGGAGCAAGGTAAGGAACTAGCGAGGAAATTATGATTATTGTGTTGAAGCCGGAAGCGTCGGAGAGCGAAGTCGACCATATTATCGATCGGCTGCGGGATTTGGGCTTAAAGTCGCAAATTTCTACTGGTCAGGAGCGCACCATTATTGGCGTCATCGGCGATGATCGAATTCTGCATAATCAGCCCCTGACGGCGCTTCCTGGCGTGGAAAGCGTCCTGCCGATCCTGGCCCCATGGAAACTGGTCAGTCGCGAGTTTAAGAAGGAAGAGACCATCATCGACGTGGGTGGCGTCAAAATCGGGGGGAAGAAGCTTGCCATCATGGCGGGACCCTGCGCAGTCGAACGACTTGAACTGACCGTGGGCATTGCCCATGAGGTCAAGGCCTCTGGGGCGTCGATTCTGCGCGGCGGTGCGTATAAGCCACGGACATCACCCTATTCTTTCCAAGGGTTGGGACGTGAAGGGCTTGATTACTTGGTCGAAGCCAGAAAACAAACCGGATTGCCTGTCGTCAGTGAGATTTTAGATACCAGGGATATCGAGCTCTTTCTTGAAAAGGCGGATATCATCCAGATCGGCACCCGGAACATGCAGAACTTCGAGCTCCTCAAGGAGGTCGGTGCGTACGACAAGCCGGTGCTCTTGAAGCGAGGCTTGTCGGCGACGATCAAAGAGTTTCTCTTGTCGGCTGAGTACATCATGTCGCGCGGGAACCCAAATGTCATGCTGTGTGAACGGGGTATTCGTACCTTTGAGACGCAATATCGCAATACCTTGGATCTTGCGGCTATTCCCACGCTGAAAGAGCTCTCGCACCTTCCGGTCATTGTCGATCCTAGTCATGCAACGGGGAAGTGGGATCTGGTGGCTCCGATGTCAAAAGCAGCGGTTGCCGCCGGTGCCGATGGCTTACTTATCGAAGTCCATTCGAACCCAGAGTGTGCGCTCTGTGACGGGGAAGAGTCTATTAAACCTTCAAAGTTCAAGGCACTGATGGGTGACCTCAGAAATATCGCGAAGGCCGTGGGCAGAGAGCTTTAAAAGTATCATGGCAGTGCATTTCAAACAGGTAGCGATTATCGGTGTGGGTCTGATCGGCGGATCACTCGGTATGATTCTCCGACGAAAGGGGCTGGCCGATCACGTAGTCGGCGTCGGTCGGCGTGTCGAAAATCTCAAGACAGCAGTTGTCATGGGGGCGATCGATCGATATGTGGCCGACCCTCAGGAGGGGGTGCGAGGAGCTGATTTAGTGGTTCTTGCGACACCGGTCGACACCTACGAGCGACACCTCCGGGAATGGGCCCATTGCTTGACTCCAGGTGCAATCGTCAGTGATGTCGGTAGTGTGAAGGGGACTTTGGTCGAGCGCTCGGAAGCAGTCATGCCGGCGGGCGTGTATTTTGTCGGAGCCCATCCCATCGCAGGAAAAGAAAAGACCGGTGTTGCTGCCGGGTCCGATCAATTGTTCAAGGGTGCACGGTGTATTTTAACGCCGACGAAACGAACCGATGCGGCTGCACTGGAGCGAGTGAAGCAACTGTGGGCCGAAGCCGGATCGGTCGTGTTGACGATGGATCCATATCTACACGACCAAATTCTCGGCGCAGTCAGCCATCTGCCCCATGTGGCTGCCTTTGCGCTGATGAATGCCTTAGCCGAGCTTCGGGATCAGCAGGTGCCTGCATTGGATCTTGCCGGCCACTCCGGGGGAGGATTACGGGATACGACCAGGATCGCTGCTAGTTCCCCTGAGATGTGGCGTGATATTTTCTTATGGAATCGCGATAATGTGGTGTCCTATATCGACAGGTATGGACGGGCTCTGGAGGAATTGAAGCAACTGATCAAGGCTGGGGATGCAGCGGGAATCGAAAAGTTGCTCGAGCGGGCCAAAGGTGAGCGTGAAAAGTTGCAAACCCCTCTTCCGGGCAACTCATGACGACATTGACAATCACCCCAGGTCGGCCACTCAGAGGAACGACGACTATTCCCGGCGACAAGTCTCTCACCCATCGAGCCATTATTCTGACTGCACTGGCGGAAGGTACAAGCACGATCGCAGGCTATTGCCAGGGGGAAGATTGTCTGAACACGATGAGAGCCTTTCAGACGCTGGGAATCCCTATTACGCACACTCCGACCGAATTAACGATCTGCGGGAAGGGCTTTTGGGGGTTATCCGAACCCAGCGCGCCGATCGATTGTGGTAATTCCGGGACCGGCATCCGTCTGCTCACCGGCCTCTTGTCCGGACAGGATTTTTTCTCGATCCTCACGGGTGATGATTCCATTCGGCGTCGTCCTATGGGACGGGTGGTCAAACCATTGCGTGAAATGGGCGCGGTCATCGGGGGCCGTAAAGGCGGAGAACTGGCTCCCTTGGCCATTACAGGGTCGGACCTGCATGGCATCGAGTACACATCGCCTGTATCCAGTGCGCAGATCAAGTCATCGCTCCTCCTTGCCGGTCTGTTTGCACAAGGGGAGACTCGGTACAGGGAGCCGCGTCTGTCACGAGACCATACGGAACGAATGTTTCAGTTCTTTGGAATCCCTCTCGCACGAGAAGCAGATGTCCTGGTCTTGCAGGGGCGACCGACGGTGGGATGGCGAGGTGTGGAGGTGACCATTCCAGGGGACTTTTCGGCTGCCGCATTTTTTATCGTCGGCGCGACGATCGTGCAAGGATCCGACGTTACTATTTACAATGTCGGAATGAATCCGACCAGAACCGGTCTCATTGACGTTATGAGAACGATGGGAGCGGATATTCAGGTCCTCGGTTTGCGAGACGCGGCCGGCGAACCGGTCGGGGATTTGCGTGTGAGGTCTGCACCGCTGAAAGGCGTGACGATCGGTCACGATCTCATTCCCAAAACGATCGATGAGTTTCCCGTGTTATGCGTGGCTGCTGCCGTGGCGGAAGGGGACACCGTGATTTCCGGAGCAGAAGAACTACGGGTCAAAGAAAGCGACCGGATTGCGACGATGAGTCGTGAGTTGAAAGCCATGGGGGCTCTGATTGAGGAACGGCCGGACGGAATGATTATCCATGGAGCAGGGCGCAGTGGAGAAAACGGCAAGCTGAAAGCCTCGGATAAGGCTCAAAGTCATGGAGATCACCGGGTGGCGATGTCTCTCGCTATCGGTGGATTGACGGCGGAACAGAGCATGACGATTGCCGACACAAGTTGTGTGGATACCTCGTTCCCGAACTTTCCAAACACACTGGCCGCATTATTGACGGAGCCGGCGTGAACAGGAGACGACATGCGTGTGGGGCTTTGAGCTGGAGAGACGCTGAGTGATCATTGCGATTGATGGGCCGGCCGGCGTAGGCAAGAGCACAGTTGCCAAATTATTGGCGACGCGTCTTGGCTATCTGTATCTGGATACAGGAGCGCTCTATCGAGCCATCGCATGGAAAGCATTGCAGTCGGGAATACGTCCGCCGGATATTGGACAGGTACTCAAGCTCTTGCCCACGACATCGATTCATATGCAGTTTCTTCACGGTGCGATGCAGGTCTTGGTCGATGGCATCGACGTCACAGGAGAACTTCGTACGCCCGAAGTCACGGTCGCCGCTTCCATGGTGTCCGCTCTTCCCGCTGTCCGTGAATGGTTGCTGCCGATCCAGCGTCAGATTGGTCAACAAGGCTCGGTGGTCGCAGAAGGACGCGACATCGGCACGACGGTTTTCCCAAGCGCTCCGTACAAATTCTTTCTGGATGCTGATGCAGACGTACGAGTCGCGAGACGGCATCGTGAGCTGGTTGCTGCGGGTCGTGGCGAGACGATCGAAACAACGTCTCGGGATCTGTCGAGTCGAGATCAACGGGATCGGACCCGCTCAGTGGCACCTCTGACCCCGGCAGTTGATGCACGATCGATTGATACGTCTACGCTCAGCCCTGCGCAAGTAGTGGAGGAGATGTTGGCGGTGGTCTCGATCAGACAGTGAGTGGGATCGTCTACGGATGGCTGTGGGTCTTAGCCAGGGTCGTTGCGAGGATTTGTTTTCGATTTCGTATCGAAGGGCAAGTCCCCCCGACAGGAGGGCTGCTGATTGCAGCCAATCATGCCAGCTATCTCGACATTCCGCTGCTTGGGTGCGGCATGTCTCGCAGGGCCTGGTATCTGGGGCGGAATGATTTGTTTCCGATCCCGGTGCTGAATGGAATTCTGCAGTCGTTGGGTTGGATTCCTGTGCGACTGGGCCGACTCGATCGAGAGGCGTTCGGAAAAGCGATCAATCTCGTTCGATCGGGTAACGTGGTTGTGATTTTCCCGGAAGGCGGGCGTAGTCATGATGGCCATCTCCGTCCTCCCAAAGCGGGTATCGGAGTGATCGTCTCGCAGACGGGTTGTCCGGTCGTCCCCGCGTATTTAAAAGGGACGTTCGATGTCCTCCCGATAGGAGCTCGTTGGCCTCGGTGGCATCAGGTGACGGTACGATTTGGCGAACCCCTTACGTTTGAGACAGAGAAGCAACGAGAAAAGGCAGAAACGAAGCAGTTTTATCAACAGGTCAGTCGTTCGGTGATCGAGCAGATTGCGGCCTTGGGGCAGGTTCCTGTTCCGACAGGCAAAGACGATCGAGCCTCCGATGCATCGAGCCGGCCGACCGCCGATGCTCACAACGCTGAGTGAGTACGGCGACTTCACCATCAGCACCCGACGCGAGTCGGAAGGGTAGGACGTTCATTATGGGTACGGTATCGAACAGCAGTGAGACGCAATTAGACCGCGATGCCTTGGCGGCATTGTACGAAGAAACCTTTCGTAATCTGGAAGAAGGTACGATTACCGAAGGCCGGGTCGTGGCGCTGAGTAAGGACAAGGTCGTCGTGGATATCGGCTACAAGTCAGAGGGCATGATCGCGAGCGATCAATTCTCGTCCGAGGAACTTCAAAACCTCAAGATCGGCGACCGGCTCCAAGTCTATATCGAAGAATGTGAAGATGCGGACGGCAATCTCGTTCTTTCCAAAGAAAAAGCCGACAAGATGAAGATTTGGGAAGAACTCGAAACGCTCTACAAAGAAGAGAAGAGCATCGAAGGCAAGATTGTCTCACGCATCAAGGGTGGCATGATGGTCGATATCGGCGTCAAAGCGTTCCTGCCCGGCTCACAGATTGATCTGCACCCGGTTCGTGACCTGGACGGCCTGGTCGGAAAGACGTTTCCTCTCAAGATCATCAAGATCAATCATCGGCGAGGGAATGTGGTGGTCTCGCGTCGTGTCTTGCTGGAAGAAACACGCGATAAAAAACGGCAGACGACGCTGGCCAATCTGAAGGAAGGGCAACTGATTCAGGGCACCGTCAAGAATATTACCGACTATGGATCGTTCATCGATCTCGGCGGGATTGACGGGTTGCTCCATATCACCGACATGTCCTGGGGACGAGTCGGGCATCCATCCGAACTGTTTACGGTCGGTGACAAGGCCGAAGTGACGGTGTTGAAATATGACCGTGAAACCGGCCGCATTTCCCTCGGACTCAAGCAGAAGAGTGCAGATCCCTGGACCAATGTCGGCGGCAAGTATCCCATCGGGACTCGGGTCCGCGGTCGTGTGGTCAGCCTGACGGATTACGGAGCCTTCGTGGAACTTGAGCCGGGAGTTGAGGGACTGGTGCACGTCTCGGAGATGTCGTGGACGCACGAAGTCCGTCATCCATCGAGAGTCGTGGCGGTCGGTGATCAGGTGGAGGCGGCGGTGCTCAATGTCGACCCCGCCAGCCGAAAAATCTCATTGGGCATGAAACAGACGGCACCGAATCCTTGGGACATGATCGAGGGCAAATATCCGATCGGAACGCGTATCGAAGGCAAGGTGAAGAGCTTGACCGACTTCGGTGCGTTCGTCGGATTAGAAGAAGGAATCGACGGGCTGATCCATATTTCTGATATGTCGTGGACGAAGCATATCAAGCATCCCTCTGAGCTGTTTAAAAAGGGACAAAAAGTAGAGGCCATTGTCCTGCGTATCGACAAGGAAAAGGAGCGGCTCTCGTTGGGATACAAACAGCTGGCTCGGGATCCTTGGGATGAGGCGATCCCCTCGCGGTATCACATCGGTGATTCGGTGACCGGGAAAGTGTCGAAGATAGCCGATTTCGGAATCTTCATCGAGTTGGAAGGAGGCGTGGAGGGGTTGATCCATGTCAGCGAATCCGGTCTGGAGTCGTCCGGAAAGCTGGAAGAAAAGTTTAAGTTGCAGGATGATGTCACGGCGAAGATAATCAAGGTTGATCGAGAGGACCGCAAGATCGCCCTGAGTCTTCGCGACCATCAACTAGACTGGGAACGCAAGCAGGTGGATGACTATCACTCATCGCAAGGTGTGCTGGACCAGAGTCTAGGACGTGCCGCGAAACAAAGCAGAAAACGATCGCAAGCAGAGGATCAGAACTAAATCACGTAACGGTGTGGGATCTGGGCCATGGCGGATGACATGACACAGCCGGAACAACCCCCCAAACGCCACCTCTTGCGAAAAGCCTTTTGGCTGTTCTCGGGGGGGCTGGGGGTGTTGATTCTGACCAATCTCTTTTTCCCTGATCTTGATTTGTCGACCGACGATCGAATTGCTGTGGTTCGCGTCGAGGGAGTCATTATGGATTCTCAGGCAACTATCGGGGAGCTGAAACGGTTCAGCGAGAATCCTTCCGTCAAGGCCATCGTCATACGAATTGACAGTCCCGGTGGCGGCGTCGTGCCGTCGCAAGAAATTTACGATACCGTCAAGCGAATCAGGAGCAAGAGCAATAAGGCGGTTATCGCGTCGATGGGAAGTGTCGCCGCATCGGGAGGCTATTACATTGCGGCCGCCACGGATCGGATTGTGGCCAACCCTGGAACGTTGACCGGTAGCATCGGGGTGATCATGGAAACGGCCAATGTGGAGGGCTTGCTCCAAAAGATCGGTGTGGAAGGGATCGTTATTAAGAGCGGAAAATATAAGGATGTGGGTTCTCCTCTCCGAAAAATGACCGCGGACGAAAGGGGATTATTGCAGGCTGTCATGGATGACGTTCATAAGCAATTTATCGAAGCGGTGGCGGAGGGTCGTTCGCTTGAACTGCAAACTGCCCAAGCATTGGCCGACGGTCGAATCTTTACCGGACGCCAGGCCAAGGAGGCGAAGCTGGTCGACGAACTTGGCGATTTGGAAGATGCCATCCAATTGGCGGCGGAGGTGGTCGGAATCGAAGGAGAACCGAAGGTCGTGGAGCCACGTCGTCGATTCTCTTTGCGTGAGATGCTGGACTCGAAACTCAGTCTGATGTTTCCCAAGTTGGATGTGCGGCCAGGGGTGAACTTAAAATACCTGATGGCTTTCTAGCAGGATGCGAGAAAGAATTTGTGCATATTCTGCGCGCGACAGGGTCTATGACCGCTGAACATCAGAGACGGTTCAATGGGTTGCCATCACTGGCTGAGTAGAAGACGATGTGATTATCATCCCGGCGAAGGGAGCGTGGACATGACCAAGGCGCAGATCATCGAAAAAGTCTCGGAGCAAGTCACCACCTTGACGAAGAGACAGGCTGAAGTGGTCGTCAACACTATTTTCGATTGTGTCAGGGATTCGCTTAAAAACGGGGATAAGACGGAAATTCGTGGGTTCGGCAGCTTTCGGCTGCGGGCTCGTCGGATGAAAGAGGGACGCAATCCAAAGACCGGGGAGACGGTCGCGGTACCGGCGAAGCGGGTCCCATTTTTCAAAGCCGGCAAAGAGCTGAAAGAACTACTGAATCAACAGCAATAATCTCGCAACAAAGAAATCTATGTCGACATCAGATTCCTCTCAGGCCAATACGCTCGAAGTTCACTGGACCGACGGTGCGCTTAAACGCATGGAGCGCGCACCGATATTTCTGCGGGGTATGGTTCGTCGGTTGGCTGAAAAGAAAGCGCGAGAACTGGGGTACGCGGAAATCACCGAGGAGATTCTCGATCAGTTTAAGGGACAGATGATGGGACGCATGGGCGGTGAATCCGGTATGGCGTCTGCCGTCGAAGAAATGGCCAATGGCCGGCTTCCATGGACCGCCGCAGCCAAAGCCAAGCTGGATACGGTGCCCGAGTTTATGCGAGCGATGATCAAGCAAATTGCAGAGGAAATCGCAAAGGAGCGGGGGCATCTTGAAGTGAACGTCGAGTTGTTTGAAAAGGTGGAGGCGCTTGGGGATTTCCACGAGCAAGGCGGACCTCCGATGGAGTGGACCGAAGATGCATTGACGCTTCTTCAGGAAAAATTGAAACAGTCGCCGCCTATCGCACTGGAATTCGTGACTGATATGCTGAAGCGAGATACCGAAGACCTCGCTAGGGCAAAGCAACTGACTCGTATTGATGCCTCGATTCTGCAGTCTCTGTGGGAGACGCCCCAGGAGCGCGTTGCCTGGACCGACGAGGCCTGGAAACGACTTCAGACCTCTCCGGATTTCGTACGTAGTGGGATCAGAAAAGCAGCCGAACGGCGAGCCCGCAAGCTGGGATTGAAAGAAATCGATTCCGACCATCTCACGACGTTTCGGAATCAGGCGATGATGAAAGCCGTCAAACGTATCCGCTCATTCGGGTATCATGAATTGACGTTCGATGCGTTCGAGACCGCCCTTCAGAAAACCAAGCGCCTGCAGGGCAACGATCAGGCAGAAAAACGACTCCAAGAAATTCGAGGGCACTTTGCCGATCCAACAACGAAGAAACCCGATGGTGGAACATTGGGGGCCGAGCTGATGGATCGTTTCCGCAGATACCTCAAAGGCGAAGGAACCCTCTGAGAGTCAATCCTCTCTTGCTCGCTGGTTCCAACGCCTTCACCGCAAATACACAACCAACCGAATTCGAATTATCCGTCAGTGCGCTCCCGCCTGCTGAGGCCAAAATTTATGACGAATCTGTGGTAGCGGTTCGTTGTCAAAATTCGGGATATCGTACAAACACCGATCGATGGTTGAGACTTCATCCTCGGTCAACGGCAATGTCACCTTTTTCTTCCAAAACTGGTCAAGCGTAAAGTAGTCCGCTGATTGGGGCTTCTGTGCCAACAACTCCTGCATTTTCTTGAAGCCAGGCGTATCGACTCCTGGGACACGTCCCTTATTGCGATCGACGCACCACATCAGAACTTCAGCGATGCCGTACATGGTAATGTCAACATTCACAGTCTTGCTCATAATCATCCTCCTAAAAATCAACGTGGCATCATAGCGTAAGCGGAAGGCGAAATTCAAAGGCTGATGGAGCCCACGCGTTGATTGCGGGAGAAAAGATTGCCTCTGTATACTGAGTCCTCTGATTCAACCGTCATAGGGCCACTGGCCCAGTGCGGTGTAGATGTCGGAGACTGGGTAAGTATTTGGGACAAATTACAATCGCCCATGATTAAACAGCTGTTCTCTCTTCTGTGGACATTCCTTTTCATGACGAACGGTCTATGGGCTTGTTCGAAGAGCGAACCCTATAACCCGCCTGATCCTTTTTACTATTTTGCCAGTTATAAGGTCGGCAAGAATCCGACCACTATTACTACTGAGGACCTCAATCATGACTCCTTTACTGATCTCATCACCACCAATATTTCGAGTAATACCCTCTCGATTCTAATAGGGAACGGCGACGGAACGTTCAGGGACCAGGTTCAACTCCATGTGTGTCAGGAACCACGGTCTCTCGTGATGAGCCACTTCAATGAAGACCGACATATTGATGTTGCATTGGCGTGTTCCGGTGGGAATGAAATCATGATCTTGCTCGGACATGGAGACGGAAAGTTTGAAGAAGGCCCACGATATCCGGTCCATCGCACGCCGGTTGCTCTAGCCGCCGACGATATCAACGGCGATCATCATACCGATCTTGTCGTTGCACTACGAAACGATAAGGTGAAAGTTTTTCTTGGGACGGGGACCGGTGAGTTTCGACATGGAGTTCAGTATGAACACGGAGATACTCCCACATCCGTGGCCCTGTCCGATCTCAACGCCGACGGCAAATTGGATTTAGTCGTGACGAACGGAGGGCCTATGTCGAATGCCGTCTCTATTTGGCTTGGAAACGGCGATGGTTCTTTTCATGATCCCAAAGACTATTCAACGGGTCATCGGCCTCTTGGCGTGAGTTTTGCCGACTTCAATAACGATCGGCACAAGGATCTCTTGGTCATCAATGGAGAGCAGGATAGTTTCACGACCTTTCTCGGAAACGGCAATGCGACATTTCGCCCCGGTAAGAACTCCGGGGCTGATGCCGGCCCGAACTTCGGGTTGGCGCGAGATTTCAATGGTGATCGGTTGGAGGATGTCGCGATTGTGAATCTTCAATCAAGTGACCTGTCGATCTTGTTCGGCAAAGGCGATGGGACCTTTCATTACCCGCCGAGAAATTACCGCACGAAGCCTGGTCCGTTTGCGCTGGCATCTTTTCGGGTGACAACCTCCGGGCTGGAAGAACCGGGACTTGTTATTGCCGACAACGGAAGCGGAAGCGTCTCGATTTTTCTTCACCACGGGCTCAAACCCACTGCCAAGTCGGAGGCAACGAAGTAAGACGGGCGCGATCCCGTGCTATTCTTGACACCCTGAAAAGCCTTCGCTAGAGTGGCCACTGGGTAAAATGTCCCACGATTTTTGAGCATTGCGATGGCGCTTCGATCCTTTGCATGGTGGTTCATGATTGGGGCTTTGTTGACGCTCTCCGTCTTGATGGTGCAGGGCGGAGTCCGTGATTTATGGGAAGGAACCCAGCCGACCGGAGGCACCAATGTGTTCGTCTATTTCGGCACGACGCTTCTGGGTGGTGGGTTGCTCGCCGGGTGCGTGGCATTAATCATGAACCGTCTTCGATGATTGGTGAGAACGGGGAAATGTATGCAGTGTCTCAAGTGCAAAGGGTTTATGTTGGTGGAGCGGCACTATACCCTCGTCAACAAAAGAATATATGCGCGGTGCATCAATTGCGGGTTTTGGATTGACCTCGCCGACCTGCTTCGATTTTTCCATAAAGTGATTGATAGTGGATGGAAAGGTGCTAAAGTGCGTGAGTCTTTTATATTCTAAACGAGGCAGTCATTGGTGGCACCGTACGGCCATGTTCTGTCCGATCACCACACGCAGAGCTGGAGCGGTACCCTCCCTCGCCTTATTCTCGGTTTAGCGGCCTCTTTTGGGTTACTTCTATTCTCGCTAGACTCAGCCTCTGGTATGGAGAAACACTCCAGAAGCCAGGCTTCCCATCCTGCCGGTTCTTCATCGCACTCGCTCCCATGGAAGCGAATTCCTGCACACAGTATTCTCCTGAAGGAATTGCGATCAGGCCGTATCCTGTTCGAGCATGATGTTGAAAAACGCCTGTCGCCGGCCAGCCTTACCAAAATTATGTCGGCGCTGATCATTCTCGAGAAGGGCCGACTCGATGATTTGGCGACGGTGAGCAAGAATGCGGCGAGAGCCCCCAAGACGCATCTACGGCTGAAGGTCGGGGAGGTGTTTCGCCTCGGCGACTTGCTGAAGGCAATGATGATGGTGTCCGCCAATGATGCCTGTCTGGCGGCTGTCGAGCATGTCGGAGGCGATGAGGAACAATTTGTGACATTAATGAATGCAAAAGCCGTTGCCCTTGGATTAGCGGATACGCATTTCAGCAACGGATGCGGGTTTGATGGTCCTGAGCATTACTCGACGGCGGAGGACCTTGCAACGCTCAGCGAGGTGGCGATGCGGAACACAGTGTTCCGAGCGCTCGTCAAAGAGGAACGTGAAATCATCACGCCGATCAGCGGATATCGCGCCTATGTTCTGCATAACACGAATCGTTTACTGGGGCGCGTTCCAGGCGTGGAAGGAGTGAAGACCGGATTCACCTCTAAAGCAGGTCGATGCCTGATTGCCAAAGTCTCTCAAAATGGAAGTGATCTGCTCCTCGTGATATTGAACTCGAACCGACGATGGAATACCGCGAGAAGCCTGATCGATTACGGATTCCGTCTCACGAATACCGCTCAGCAGCCTCCTGCCCTTCATCGTGGCATCGCCACTCATCGAATAGCCAACCAATAGTATCAATATCCGTAACTATTTTTGGCATGCCGGTCGTGGACGACGGGTGATAGCATCACGCCTGGGCTGGACTACCGTGGGGCGGAAAACTCAATGTTGATGTCCTTGCCGAGGTAATTGACCTGAAAGCCTTGCTTGTCGTAGGCCATGACGGCACCCATGACGTTTTCGTCACCATACTCCTCGCGGCCCAACAATTTTCGAATATCTTCCGGGCTTTCGCTGTTCAACACATTTCGGAAGATGCCTCTGGTCTTATACGCGAACCGATTGTTGATGAACAAAAGATCGACTTTCCCATCCTGAATCCGCACGCCAGCCATCGGACCGGTGGGTTTCCGTTGGTCAAGCAGGAAGATAAACATCGCTTCCTGCTCAGCCTTGACCCCGGAGATTTTTTCACTCACCAGCGCTTCAACCGCTTTTGATTCCGAGTCGCCGAGTTTGACGCCGAACAGCGAAGTTTCAGCGCTCGAAATGTCTTTTGATTCCGTGACATCCGTCATGCTTAATTCATACGACTCGGCATGGGCTGAACCAAGCCCTGTGAGGATACTCACCAACAGGATGACCGTCATCCGCCCGACACGTAGTTTTGTCATGATGCGCAGCGTTTCTGTCGCAAAGGTTCGCAACGTAGTTAGGTAAATGTGTTAAATGAGAAAACACATCTCTCACATTGTAGCCAAGGCTTGTCAGGCCTTGCAAGGAAGAGAATGATCAAGCGGGTATTAGAGCGAGACTTGTCAGACACAGGCTCAGTGCATCATGACTGCGGCTCAGCGGGCAACAACAGCGCCCCAAGTTCACGAAGCCGGTAGAAGTAGGTTTGGGATTCAGCATCCAATGCTCCCATCAGCTCATCAAGATCCCCCAGGCAATCCTTGACGATGGCCATTCGCTGGTCATCTAAACCTTCGGAGCTATCGAGGTAGAAGACGACACACCCGCTGATGACCGTGTCGATCGTCATCAATTGTCCTTGATGCGGACTCGAAAACTGAGGCCAGCCGTCGGCGCAATGCTGTTCCCACGCCGTCGCGACCATCCGTCGATCCACGTCGCACCCCTTCCTACTATGTGAGTATCCAGCACCCTAGCGCACCTGGCGGTCGAGGGGCAAGCATCCGGTCACACAATCGAAGGACAACGATGAGGAACAATCTCGGGATCACGGATATAAGCCGCGCTGGAGATGCGCCTGGGCGACTTGGTCGATACCACTCATGAGCGCGGCCATACGCATGGACACGCGGCGTTCAGTCGAAAAGTGAAGTGTGCGTTGAAATGCGGACGTAATGATCGATTGCAGTCGATTCTGGATATCTGTCGCGCTCCAGAAGAAGCGCTGAAGGTCTTGCACCCATTCGAAGTACGAGACGATGACACCGCCGGAGTTTGCGAGAATATCGGGGATCACGAAGATACCTTTCTCGGAGAGAATGCGATCAGCCTCAAGCGTGGTCGGACCATTCGCACCTTCAGATAAGATCCGGCACTTCAAAGAACCTGCGTTCTTGTGTGTGATCTGTTCTGAAAGGGCAGCGGGGACAAGGACGGTACACTCCAGCCGCAAGAGTTCTTCATTGGTGATTGCCTCCCCCAGCTTGGTGGTGTGCAGCGGTTGGCTCGGGTCTCGACGAAGCAACGCCATGACATCCAACCCCTTGGAGTTATAAATCCCGCCATGCACATCACTGACGGCAATGATCCGTGCGCCTTGTTGCTGCATGATCCGCGCAGTGTGTGAGCCGACATTGCCAAACCCTTGAATGACCACCGTGGTGTTTTCAACCGATAGCTTGAGATGTTTGAGCGCTTCTTGGGTCACATAGACGACCCCGCGCCCCGTCGCTTCCTCACGGCCCAAGCTCCCTCCGATCGAGAGCGGTTTGCCGGTGACTACGCCGGGAACGGCATAGCCGACTTGCTGACTGTAGGTGTCCATCATCCACGCCATGATCTGCGCATCGGTTCCTACGTCAGGTGCCGGTACATCCTTGTCCGGACCGATCAAGGGGAAAATCTCTGCGGCGTATCGTCGTGTCAACCGCTGTAATTCAGCGGATGACAGTCGATTCGGTGCGACAGCAACGCCGCCTTTTGCGCCTCCATACGGCAAACCGGCCAATGCGCATTTCCATGTCATCCACATTGCCAGCGCGGCCACTTCACCAAGATTCACATCGGGATGGTACCGGACGCCTCCTTTGGATGGGCCTCTGGATGAATCATGCTGGACGCGGTAGCCGGTAAAGACCTCGACGTGCCCATCATCCATCCGAACCGGAACACTAACGACAAGGGACCGCTGTGGGAGCTTCAGACGTTCCCGGAGATTGGGGTCAAGGTCCATGATCTCCGCAGCTTGATCAAACTGGGCGACTGCGAGGCGAAAGGTTGGGGTATCTAGTTCCAGCATAAGATTCCTCCACGCACACACCAGCCACTGCCGTGGCTCAGCCTGTCAGTCAACTGTTGACCAACTGAGAGCAAACACTGATGCAAAGGTCTGAGCCAGTTCCTGTTTGACGGCGTCAATCGAGATGGGCGTTTGGCGCACGGCTGCCATGGACGTCACTCGACAGTTTGGAAATCCACAGGGATGGATTCGTTGGAATGGGGTGAGATCCAGATCAACATTGAGGGAGAACCCGTGCAATGTCACGCCATGGTCGATCCGTATGCCCACGAAGGCAATTTTCTGTGGCTCAGGAGTCATGATCCATACCCCTGGCTTGCTTGCCAGGCGAGAGCCCATAATATTCCAGAGGCGGAGCACCTGAATGATGACTTCTTCTAAGAGCCAGACCAATTGCCTGGGTCCCCTTGCATACTGATCAAGTCTGAGCACCGGATAGACCACGATCTGTCCTGGCCCGTGAAAGGTCACAGATCCGCCACGGTTGACGTGGTGCAGCTCTGCTCCCTCTGCGCCTAACACGGATTCATTACCTCCCCAATCAGACAATCTGGTTCTACGCCCGAACGTATAAACAGGCGGATGTTCAAGAATGAGAACCGTGTCGGGTTGAAGGCCGGTAAGCCGCTCCTCATGCAAGCGAGATTGTATCTCCCATGCAACGAGATAGGGAATCGGTTCTGGAAAGATACGAAGGGTGGCTTCATGAATGGAGGGAGCGTCCACGCGGGGCACTATGATGGTCTGTGCATCGATCACAGGATAACTCGACGAAAGGGACAGGTCATCCATGAGGCCAGACGCACGTCCGGTAGAGAGCTGCTCCACGAGTTATGAGAGCTGGCAAAAAAGAACGGACCCCACATGGTGAAAATATTGTTACATAACTCGCTATGGAGAGGAAAGTCTGGTTGCGAGGGCAGATCTGTCGCCCTCGCAACCGTGGTAGAGGAATGTGTCTATTTAATGGCGGAAAACAGCTCTTTGATCTCAGGGGTCTTCAGTTTCTTGAGGGCTTTGGCCTCAATCTGACGGATGCGCTCGCGCGTCACGGACAAGCTTTGCCCGACTTGTTCCAATGTGCTGGCTTCATCATAGCCGATTCCAAACCGGAGCTTGATGACGGTCTGCTCGCGAGGCGTCAGAGTACCGAGGATCCGGTCCAACTGTTGAGTCAGCTCACTTCGATGGACATGCGCATCGGGCGGAATCGCCTGCTGATCCGGAATCATGTCGCCATACTGCGTATCACCGTTACCGATCGGAGTTTCTAGCGCGATCGGCTCTTGAAATGCCTGCACGGTTTCGCGAAGTCGTTCCGGTCTCATCCGTAGGACATGGGCAATCTCTTCCAGGCGAGCGGGACGCCCGAACTGTTGACCAAGTCTCCGCATCACCCGGAGGATGCGATGCGAAGCTTCGGTCTGATGGACCGGAATGCGAATCGTTCTTGATTGATCCGCAAGCGCCCGCGTGATGCCCTGTCGAATCCACCACGTCGCATAGGTGCTGAATTTGAATCCTTTCCGGTACTGATAGCGCTCGGCCGCTTTCATGAGTCCGATATTGCCCTCTTGCACAAGGTCCAAGAGACTCAAGCCCCGCCCAGTGTAATGTTTGGCGACATCCACCACCAGACGAAGATTACATCGGACAAGCTCGTCTTTACCCTGCTCCAAGATCACTCGAGCGGCTCGGAGTTCATCGAGGGACATGTTCAGCATCTTTGTCGTGGTCGCTGCAAGCTTGAACTCTGAGTCTGGTGGATTCAATGCAGTGTGTAAAGCCTGCTCGGCATGGTCCAACGCAGTGGCCGAAAACCCGCTCAATCGTCTGACCGTCTGAAGCACGTGTATGATCTCGGTGAGAGAGGATGTCCGCTTTAATTTGAACAAGGCTTTGACGGCTTGACGCAGAGCAGCCCGAATGCGCCGTGTCCCCTGGTCGACCCGCTTGGCGATCGTGATTTCTTCTTCCCGAGTCAGAAGTCCTCGTTCGTCGAACGATCGAAAATAGAGAGTCTCAAGAAGAAACGGGCTGGCGCCTCGGCTTGTGCGCAAGACCGGCTGAGGCTTCTCGTCCGAGCCGGATTCCTCAGCCTCATCACGTCCGATCATTCCCAGCATGCCGCTGGCTTTGGCGTCATCGGCATCGACATCCGGGACGAATGTTTTCTGTATCTTCATCTCGCCAGAGAGTCGCAGTTCTTCTTTCATCGTGTCACCTTTGTGTTGGGTGAATATTATGTGCTCGTTCTTCTCGTACTTTGTTGGAGCCCCGTTCAGCGAAAAAGATTCAACTGAAGTGCCACAAGTACTCTTTACTACGAAGCAAAAGGGATGCTGGATTGAAGATGAGAAATAGCGGGCGTGATCAGCTCGAAAAAACAGAATAATTAGACTGGGCTAATGAGGAAACTAAGAAAGAACTGTCGCACTTATGCAGCATGTATGTGGGATCGGCATCACCGAACATGCCGAAATGCCACACTACTTGGATAGCAGTCCTTTGATAAATGGTGCGAGTGTGTCGATCGGAATCGGAAAAATAGTCGTGGAGTTCTTCTCGGCCGCGATCTCGACGAGCGTCTGAAGATACCGCAGCTGAAGCGCGGCGGGATTCTGACTGATGACATCGGCGGCTTCGGCGAGTTTCTGCGCTGCTTGAAATTCACCTTCCGCAGGAATGATTTTTGCCCGCCGTTCCCGCTCGGCCTCGGCTTGTCGGGCGATCGCGCGTTGCATGTCCTGAGGGATATCCACGTTCTTCACTTCCACAGCCGCAACCTTGACTCCCCATGGTTCGGTCTGTTGATCGATGATCCGTTGCAAGTCGAGATTAATGTCGTCACGCTTCGATAAGAGGTCGTCGAGTTGGCTCTGCCCGAGCACGCTGCGCAAGGTCGTTTGGGCCACTTGTGAGGTGGAGTACAGATAGTCTTGGACTGCGAGCACGGCCCGCTGGGGGTCGACCACTCTCAGGAAGATAACGGCATTCACTTTGACGGAAATATTGTCTCGTGTGATGACGTCTTGTGAGGGAACTTCCATCGTGACGGTTTGCAGGTTGACCCGCACCATTTGTTGGAGGCCCGGAATGACTAATCGGATGCCAGGCCCCTTCACAGTCTGAAACTTACCCAGCATAAACACTACGAGTCGCTCATATTCCATGACGCGCCTGAAGCTGGCATACAGCAGGAATCCCAGGAGGACTACGGGCATGAGCAATGTCATACAAGGCTCCTTGTGTTCGGTCGTTTATTTATGCGCCGGAGCCACCTGCACCGTCAGTCCCTCGACTGCCAGCACCTCCGCAGCCTCTCCCTGACGGATCGGTGTGTGGCTGATCGCTTCCCAGATCTCTCCGTGAACGGTAATTTGACCGCGTGGGTTGAGATCCGTCTTGGCGATTCCGATCAATCCGACCATCCCCTCGGTGCCTGTCACAGGCCGGCGGTGTCCGCTCTTGATGGCCATCCAGACTACGATTCCGACGAGAACCCCGACCGTGATGACGGTCGGCAACAGGAACGATACGGATACTTGCAGAAACGGCGCGTCACTTTTGATGAGCAGCAACCCTCCCAGGGTCATGGCGGTCAGGCCACCGAGTGCGAGCACTCCATAACTAGTGACTGAGATTTCGAGTAAGAGGAAAACCGTGCCGAGGATGACCAGGAGTGCCCCCGCGTAGTTCACGGGTAGCGACTGAAGCGAGTAGAATGCCAATATCAAACTGATTGCGCCGATGATGCCGGGGAGGATGGCTCCGGGGCTGTAGAGTTCAGCCATAATTCCGATCGTTCCGATGGACATCAGAAGGTAGGCGATGTTGGGATCGCTCAAGATTTTGAGCAACTCCAGTCGAGTGCCCATCGGGAATTCGTGAAGCGTTGCGGTCTCACGTGAGAACGTGACGGACCCATGAGGAACGGCGATCGTTCTTCCCTGCAGATATTTCAATAACGCAGGGATATTTTCGGCAATCACGTCGATGAGTTTCAGTTTCAGTGCTTCTTGCTCTGTTGCGGAGAGGCTTTTCCGAACGGCATCTTCTGCCCACGATGCGTTCCGCCCACGCTGTGTTGCGATGCTTTTGATATACGCAACCGAGTCGTTCTCTACCTTTTCCTTCATCGTGTTGTCCATCTCACCGCCGCCCATTGCGACTGGGTGTGCCGCTCCGATGTTGGTGCCGGGCGCCATGGCGGCAACATGGGCTGCCATGGTGATAAAGACTCCTGCAGACGCAGCTCGGCCTCCTGAGGGAGCGACGAACACGATCACCGGGATGGATGAGCCGGTCATATCTTTGATCATCAGGCGCATCGAGGTGTCTAATCCACCGGGCGTATCAAGTTTCAAAATGAGGGCCTGCGCACCAGCCGACTGGGCGAATGTCAGGGCGTCATGCAGATATTCCGCCGCAACAGGGTTGATGACCCCTTCATAGGTCGCGACGACAATTTCATCAGCGAGAGCGGGACGGCACGAGAGGAGTAGGCAGAGGGTCAAAAGCGGTACGACACGCGCAGCAGAAAGGGCGTGAGCGAAGGGAATTCTCGATGTAAAACCATCATGCGGCATTGTGAAAAAAGTCAATGATGAAAAGATCTTACGGCCCACTGTTCACACTGTCAAGGAAGCGCACTTGGTTGCAAACCAAGGAATGAACCTCCTAGAATGCGCGGCATGTCTTGCTTGTTAAATGGCGAACGCATTCATCTTGTCGATCAAAAACGACGACAGTATGCCCTCACGCTGAAAGCGGGAGAGACGTATCAGTTCAGCGGGCAGAAGATCGCACATGACGCACTGATCGGACGTCCCGACGGATCCATCGTCACCCTGTCCGGCGGCAAGAAGATGGTGGCGCTCCGCCCGACCTTCGGGGACTATGTGCTCAAAATGCCTCGAGGGGCTCAAGTCCTGTATCCCAAGGATCTCGCGATCATCCCCATGTGGGCTGATATTTACCCAGGAGCTCGAGTCTTCGAAGCCGGGACTGGGTCAGGAGCCTTGACCATGGCTCTCTTACGCGCAGTGGGGCCGGGTGGCTTAGTGGTGACGTATGAGGTTCGGGAAGACTTTGCACAGACGGCAAAGACGAACATTACCCGTTTCCTGAATCCGATGAATCTGATCTGTTTCAGGAAAAGCGCCTATGAGGGTATCGAATTACTCGATGACCAGATTCCGTTCGATCGTGTCGTGCTTGACCTGCCGGAACCCTGGCAGGTTATCCCGCATGCCGTGAACGCACTGCGATCCGGCGGGATCTATCTCAGCTTTGTTCCCACTGTCCCGCAAGTCATGCAAACGGTGGAGGCCCTTGAGCGTACTGCCGTGTTTGGCATGATCGAAACGTTTGAGACGTTGCTGCGGACCTGGGCAGTGCAAGGACGGAGTGTGCGACCTGATCATCGCATGGTGGCGCACTCAGGGTTTTTAACGGTGGCACGCAAGATTGAACCAGGACTTCTTGGGCCAATACCTGAGCGAGGAATTCCTGCCGATGGAGAGCAGGAAGAACCGTCTGATGAAGCTGAAGAGGAACGGAACGTATGAATAGGCTGGAAGGTAAGGTCGTCGTCGTGACGGGAGGCAATGCCGGGATCGGCGAAGCGATCGCGAAACGGTTTACCGAGGAGGGCGCATCGGTTGTCATCACGGGCCGTCGGCAGCAGGAGTTGGATCGTGTGGCAAGCGTGATTCGGCTCAACAAAGGCAAGGTGCTGGGCGTCGCCGGTTCCGTGACGGATGAACTTCATGTGCAGGATGTCGTCCGCCGGACGCTCGATAGTTTCGGGCGGATCGACGTGCTGGTCAACAATGCGGGCATCGGGGAATTTGGAAAGCGGCTCCACGAAACCGATGATGCGACTTGGGCGCAGGTGCTCGATATCAACTTGACCGGGGTGTTCCGCATGACGCGAACCGTCATCCCGCACATGCTGAAGCAAGGGCGAGGCTCGATCATCAATATCTCGTCCATTGCGAGTTTAGTCGGTCTCTCCGGTCTTGCCGCGTATACGGCGTCCAAAGGGGCCCTTGATGCGTTGACGCGTGCCCTCGCAGTCGAATATGCGAAGGAAGGCATTCGCTGCAATGTCGTAAATCCCGGCTTAATCGATACGCCCATGGCGGCTCCCTTGATGGCCAATCCCGACATGCTCCAGCCCATTCTTGCCCAATATGCGATTCGTCGTCCTGGGACGCCCGAGGAAGTGGCGAATATGGTCCTATACCTGGCCTCCGATGAAGCTGCCTGGGTGACTGGGGCGACCTTTACTGTTGATGGGGGCATGACCGTGTGTAAGGGCTAGATGAGGCGTCGCCAAGAGGCCATCACAATCACTCTTTCAGATCAACATGGACATTGATGCTCAAACACAGTTTTGCGGAGTGATCGGCAATCCGGTGGGTCATTCGCTGTCCCCCGCCATTCATAATGCCGCATTCAAAAAAGTGGGGCTCAACTTCGTCTATCTTGCCTGGCAGGTAGACGCCATCGGTGAGGCTATCAATGGGCTTCGCGCGTTAGGAAACTTTCGCGGAGCCAGTGTGACGATTCCTCACAAGGTGGCAGCCATCCCGTTTCTGACTCATCTGGAGGGGACGGCTCAACGGATCGGAGCTATCAATACCATTGTTGCGGAAAAAGGCGAACTGACCGGGTACAACACGGATGCGACAGGAGCGTTACGAGCGCTTAGAGAAAGCGGTGTCGAGCTTAAGAGCCGACGCATCGTCGTGCTCGGTTCCGGAGGGGCAGCTCGAGCGATTGCCTTCGCCCTTGCCGGTGAATCCGGTGCGGAACAACTGACGTTACTGGGAATTGACGACTCTGAATTGACTCGTTTAGCTCAGGATATTCGTTCCCAGTCCACGGTGACGGTAGAGGAAGGGCATCTTGACGAAGCCGCTCTTCGGCGGATTCTTCCCGACTCACACGTTCTGATCCATTGTACCCCGGTCGGGATGTCTCCGAAATCCGACACCTCTTGTGTGCCCGCCTCGCTCCTGCATCCCAATCTCTCCGTTATGGATATCGTCTACAATCCACGTGAAACCCGACTGCTCACGGATGCCAAGCGAGCCGGATGTAAGACGATTCCCGGGTTGGAGATGTTTCTCAATCAGGCCGTCACCCAATTTGAGCTATGGACCAATCAACCGGCTCCTGTTGAAGTCATGCGCACGGTCTTGGAGTCTCATTTCCGATGAACGTCGTGCTGATCGGTTATCGCGGCACGGGCAAGAGCACTGTTGGGAAAATCCTGGCAGAGCGACTAGGGCGCATCATGTTGTCCACAGACGCCGAGATCGTGAAGCTCGCGGGGGAACCCATCCCTACAATCGTCGACCACCATGGGTGGGAGTATTTTCGTGATCTCGAATCGCAGATCTGTCGGAAAGTGGCCGGCGAGGATGGTCGTGTCATCGATACGGGCGGGGGCATCATTCTTCGGCCACAGAATGTAGAGGTGTTGAAGGCAACAGGAATGTTATTCTGGCTGACCGCCTCGGTGAACGTCATCACGGCGCGTATCAGCCACGATACGCAGCGGCCTTCTCTTACGGGGGGCAAGTCTTTTGTGGATGAGATCCAAGATGTTCTGCGTGAGCGCACCCCGATGTATCAAGCTGCCGCTGATCATGTTATTGAGACGGACGGACGATCGGCTACGCAAGTTGCCGACGCGATTCTGGAAAGGCTGAAACTTCCTCACTGACGTCTCCGAACCTTGACAAATCTTGCCTGAACATGATTCATGTATCCACGCTGCGCCCGTAGCTCAGTTGGATAGAGCGCCGGGCTTCGAACCCGTAGGTCGCAGGTTCAATTCCTGCCGGGCGCACCATGTTTGCAATCGCTTATACGGATGAAGTGGTCACCGAATTCCTGTGTGGTGGAATGGGTGTCCCCTTGCCCTCCCTAGTGATCCAACACCGCAGTCCAGCTGTGCAGACTCTTTAGCCCATGGTGCCTCTGATGATGCACTGTCTTGCGGTCTGTCCATCAACTCGGATATTGAGCTGTATAAAGAACGATTCCAGCCTGTGCCAAGCGGCTTGCTCATGATGACAAAGCAGAAAGCGGGAGAGTTGGTCATCTACATTCTCATCTTCATGATGAGTCTGCCGAGCGTAAGGGCAGCACCGAGCGACATTCCCATCCCCGACGGGCCATCGGTGGAAGAGACAGTGGCGTTTATCAAGGACACATGGAATACCTGTGGGACCATGCGCAGTGGGTTGCAACGCATGATCGCAAAAGATGGATCCATGTGGCATATGGATAGGATGGCAAAGGTCGATGTCGTTGTGATGTCGTCATCAGCCCTCACAATTACGACACGCCAGAATGAACGCAGGAAGTTGAGCGGAATATTCGGCATTCAATCCCCGGAAGAAAGGATTCAGGAGTTCGACTTGAGCGCGCTCTCTCCGAGCGTGAGTTCAGAGCAGGAGAGTGAGAATATCAACCTCTATGGAATTCGGTTACGTTGTACGCGTGGGGCCTGTGCGACAGAATGGCTGGCGCCTCTTGTGCTGCCAGGGAAATCTGCACATGACCTTAAAACCGGAAAATTGGACGTCACAAGTCTCGAAGAGCTTGTGTATGAAGATCGTGCTCCGAAAGACAAACCAGGAGAAAAGAAGGGGGAGATCTATATTCCTGTCTGTGATAGGGCGTCCCTAGAAAGCCTTTCAAAAGCGTTTCACTACGCGATTCTCAAAGTGGGTGGGAAGAAACCGCTATTTTGAGCAAGGTATATGCAACCTCCTGCCACTTCTTCTTCACGACAACATTGCTGGTGCCGATGGTTGTAAGAGCGCGTAACTCTTGCTTGATTTTCAACCATCTGCCTGTGTAGCCTCCCGTCTATTAGAACTGCGGTGTCAGAATCGCTCGACCATGTCGCGCGAGCTTCTGGTTGGCTGGTTTAAATTACTAATGGGTAAACTAGACCTATAGCTCGATTTGAATTTATTTCCAATGAGTTATGAGTATGTTGGCCTTGTTGGCCATTCCACCAAAGCTGGATAGATCCCTGAGGAAATCCCATTTACTATGCCGGTATACCTTTTGAAAACCGGTGATGTATGAAACGAGGTTATTTCGTGCAGTGGGTTTGCCGATATACTAAACAGCACGCGACGTTCGGTGCGGTATACTATACACAGAAGAATCGGGCTGCTTGGACCAGGCAATGCCCCTGTTGCGGGCGAGCACTGGAGAAATCGGACCCGATGAGCCCGTGGGTCTGCGAATGCGGATGGTGTAGTTAATAGATCGAGCAAGCAGAGGGAGGTACCACCATGATCCCCGTTTTGCACGACATGAGAGCGGCATTTTTCCTGGTGATTGCACTCGCCATGCTGTTGTTTATCTGTGCGTTGGCTGGTTTTGGGGCGGTGCTGCAACCGGTCCGTTGGTCTGAACGAACAAGGTAGTATTGAGCCTCAAAGGGGAGTTGGTCCGTATCAGGATAGGTTGGTAGTAGGCTTCATCCCCTTCCTGCCCTAGTCCATTGATTCGCTGTCATTTCTGTGTCTGCCTAGAGAACATCTCTCTCCGTCTATCTTGCTTGCCAAATATCTAAAATTGTTAGGCGTTCTTCAGGTGATCCGCTAAGCTCCTGTTAAAGCGTCGCTTCTTAATGCCGATGCTATAGTTGTTGTCTGTCGAGGGAGCAACGAGTGAGCCGTGAGAAAGACCCTCATTACGCGGTTAGGCTGATTGTTTCGAAAGCCAGTGCGTTGTGTAGGAGGCGGGAGGTCATTTGATGGAGGGGAGGGTTATGACTAACGCGATGACAAAGTCCGGAGCCATGATGGTACTGGGACTCATCTTGTTATCAGGCGAGGGTTGTAATACGAAATGGCTCAAGTCAGAGGGAGAAAATGGACCCGGACGTGAAAGTTCGAAGCTCCCGAATATGTCAGGCGGAAACTCAAGCGGTGAATTGAACGGCTTCTCCCGCAACCCATCGGAGGAACGACTTGCACAAAGCGGCTATGCGACGGCGCTTAACCCATCGGGGCTCACTGCTCGTCAGCGTGCCGAGCTGACACAAGAAGAGAAAGCAGCGGCTGAGGCCGGACTGCACGACGTCTTCTTTGGATATGACCAATGGACGTTGTCCGATGCGGGAATGGAAGCCCTGAATCACGACGCGGCGTACTTGAAAGATCATCCAGGAGCCGTGCTGAAAATTGAAGGCCATTGCGATGAACGAGGCACCGGTGATTACAATATCGTGTTAGGCGATAAGCGCGCCAAGGCCGCCAGGAACTATCTTGCAGAAGTCGGTGTCAGTCCTAAACAGGTGGCGATCGTGTCGTACGGCAAAGAACGGCCATTTTGTGTCGATCGGGATGAGTCCTGCTATCAGAAGAATCGTCGAGATCATATGTTGCTATCCATTAAGGATGAAAGCATGCAGCGGTGATGCCGTGTCCGTGTGCTGGCGACACCTGTTAGATAAGGACGTTATCTTTGAGCAAGTTTAGCGATCTCTTTAAATCGGACACACCCAAGCAAGCTCCGGCTAAACCCAAACCGGAGGAACGCCGGGTCCAGCCACGGTTCACCACTCAATTTCGCAGTACCTTTTCAGGGAACAGGCGTGAAGGGCAGGGACAAACACTGGATATTTCTGCCGGTGGCTGTAAAATCGAAAGTGATATGCCGATCGAGCAAGGCGCAACGCTCGAATGCCGACTCCATATCCCAGGCCTTGACTGGCCATTGCGGATTGATGAAGCCACGGTGCGGTGGGTGGGTGACACAAACTTCGGGGTCGAGTTTTCGCGTGTTGCCCCGGAAGAGTTGGCGAAGCTCAAGGCAGTTCTCTCCAATCTCGAATACGACGAATAGCTCCCTCCAGCCTCCGCTTTCCACACCCCTATCCCTGTGAACGGCTTGCGACGGGGATGATGCATCCTCGTTCTATTATTTTTTGACTCGCCGACCACACACGAAACCAATGCGATGCCGAACACGGTTGACAGGGCGACCACGACTATCACAAAGTACGGAAGAATGGTGGTCTGGTCTTTAATTTGTGACGGAACGACAGCGAAAGGAGTTGGGAGTGGAACAGAGGTACGCGATTACGGTGAAATTTTTGGTCGACGCCGATTCGGCAGAAGACGCTGAAGAGATGGTCGAAACCGCCTGCGAGAAGGCATCAGCGTCTTTCCCGGAGATGAGTTACGAAGGCATTGAGGATATTGAGGAAGAAGAAGAAGGGTAGACGCATCCGTCCGAGAAAGAACTTCACCCAAGTACTCAGCCTATCTTACGATGAGAGACGAAACAAAAGCGGTCTCATCTGACAAAGAAGTCGCCGTCCTTGCGGGCGGCTGCTTTTGGTGTCTTGAGGCTGTGTATGACCACATTCGCGGTGTGGAATCAGTTGAGTCGGGGTATATCGGGGGTCACCTGGACGATCCTACGTATGAAGCCGTGTGTGAGGGGATGA
Organism: uncultured Nitrospira sp.; assembly: GCA_902500705.1. Classification (GTDB taxonomy): domain Bacteria; phylum Nitrospirota; class Nitrospiria; order Nitrospirales; family Nitrospiraceae; genus Nitrospira_D. Next base: position 22,555 of record CABVRR010000011.1, on the reverse strand, counting down.
CCGGTCATGCCGAAGCGGTACGAATCACTTTTGATCCGGCGGTGGTCTCATACAAAGAACTTCTCGAAATCTTTTTTTCTGTTCACGACCCCACGACGCTCAACCGACAAGGGAATGATCAGGGCACGCAATACCGTTCTGCGATTTTTTACGATAGCTCGAGCCAGCAACACATAGCCGACACCCTCATTGGGACTCTAACCGATCAGAAATTGTACGAGGTTCCGATCGTCACTCAGGTCGTACCGGCTGGACAATGGTATAAAGCAGAAGCGTATCATCAGGAATATTTTGCTCGTAACCCCTTCCAAGGCTACTGCCAGTTTGTCGTAGGGCCTAAGGTCGCCAAGTTTAGAAAACAGTTTGCCCGCCATCTCAAGGCATAAGCAGCACGCATTCATCGGCTGAACAATCCAACCAAGATTTCTCGCACCGTTCCCAAGACAGCCGGCCGTTGAAACACCTGATGAATTTTCAGGTTCACCTCAGCGTGTACGGGGCAAAAGGGCCAGTCTCCGGCTGAATTGCCTTGGACCTCGGCGATAATCGAGCTCTCGGGATCGGTCGTGGGTGAGTGAATCACGATGAGCGGGCTGCTTGGATCGAGCAAGCACGTATTGTCTCCAGGCTTTTGAGCGGCAGGATTCGGTTTATTGATTCGCACGAGCTGCTCGCCTTCCGAGAACACGGTATCCCCATCGCGAAGGGGTTCAACGGGGGCGAGTGAGTACAGGATGAGAGGTGTAAGCAGAATAAGGCCTGCCACAATACCGATTGACCAGAGCGGCGGTTCGGTAAGATTGTGGTTGTCTGTACTCACTGGTTCACATAATGAGTGCTAGCCGCTTTCTGACTCTTACTGAAAGCCTACCCGATTTAACACATCTGCAACAACTCCGTAGCACTATCTTAACGCGTGTTCGATATACCTCTCCGCAGTTTCAAAACACGACTCACAAGAGGGAGGTATTTGAATGAAGAGATGGTGGTTCGCAGCCTGTCTGTGTCTTCTAGGGCTTGGATTGATATTCCAAGCCGATGGAGCGCAGGCCAGCATTGAGGATCTTTTGTACGAGAAAGGGCAGATCACAAAAGAAGAATGGGTGAAGCTGAAAGCTGAGCATGAAAAAGAGGACGCGATTGTTCAACAGCGGTCGGCAATCAAAAACTGGTTCAATAAGATCAGCCTACGCGGCTATGTGCAAGCGAGGTATACCTATCTCCCGGGAGATAAATCAATACGAAGCGAGTACGATAACACCATTCGGGACAACACCGGTTTCGCTTTTCGACGCGTCCGCCTTGTTATTTCAGGAGACATTACTGATTGGCTGTCCTTTTATATTCAGCCGGAGTTCGCAGGAGCAGTTCCCGGTACAACAGGGGATGGGAGCAATAATTTCGCCCAACTTCGAGATGCCTATGCCGACATTTTCCTTCCCGTCCCCATCCTGTTCTTCGGGGAAAAGGATTTGCGGATTCGAGCAGGGCAATCGAAGATCCCGTTTGGATTTGAAAACCTTCAATCCAGTCAACAGCGGCTTGCCTTTGACCGGAGTGACGGGATCAACAGCGCGGCAAATGGCGAGCGCGACCTCGGCTTCTTCTTATATTATACGCCGAATGAAACCAGAAAATTGTTCAGAAGACTGATCGACTCAGGCCTTAAGGGGTCAGGGGACTATGGTCTTCTGGGTATCGGAGTCTACAACGGTCAGACCATCAATGTGGCAGAACGCAACGACAATAAACATATCGTTCTGCATGCCACCTATCCCATGGAGTTGCCCTATGGGCAGATTATCCAGTTTGGAGTGGATGCCTACCGTGGAACGTTCAATGTTGGGACTGCATCTGGAACTGGCCTTTCAGCAACTCCTGCACTCATCAATAGCGGTAACATACTTGACGAGCGAGTCGGCGTCCATTTTGTGTTGTATCCGCAACCCATTGGCATTCAGGCAGAGTGGAACTGGGGTCGCGGTCCTCAGTTGAATGGAACTCAAACTGCTATTGAGGAGGGGGATATCCAGGGTGGCTATGTCCAGGGGATGTACAAGTGGGACGTGAATAAACCGTGGCTGACCACGCTCATACCTTATGTTCGTTACCAAGAGTACAGCGGAGGAAAGAAGCATCGGACCAATGCGCCATTTAATGTGGTTCGGGAATGGGAAGTTGGAATGGAATGGCAGCTTGCTAAGGCCTTAGAGTTCACGATTGCCTATGCGCGAAGTAGACGCACTGATACGCAGACCGCACCCTATCCCATCCGCGAAGGAGATATTGTCCGGACTCAATTACAGTTTAACTTTTAGTAAGGAGAGAGGTTTACGACGAAGCACTCCATATGTAACGTGCTTGTAACATTCGCGTAATGTGGTGGCAACACAACCGGATTATTTATGCGAGTGATAATGAAAGGACTAGGTATGAACCTATCAGCCACGAAGTCTCGTCTCTGGTTTCTTGTGCTTCTTGGAGCGCTGGGTTCGGCAATCTCTCCAGCCCATGCGGATGATGCGATCGTGTTGGACTCAGCCTTAAAAGGATATGTCAAAGTCAGCGGAGTATCTGGGAACCTCAACAGCATCGGGTCGGATACGCTCAATAATCTCATGACGCTCTGGGCGGAAGGCTTTCGCAAGCAATATCCCACCGTCAAGATCCAAATCGAAGGAAAAGGGTCAAGCACGGCACCACCGGCTCTGATCGAGGGCACCGCACAACTGGGGCCGATGTCCCGTGCGATGAAAAATACCGAGATCGATGCGTTCGAACGGAAGTTCAGGTATAAGCCCATCGCACTTCCTGTGGCGATCGACGCTTTAGCCGTCTATGTCAATAAGGATAACACCGTGCCGGGACTCACAATGGCGCAAGTCGATGCCATCTTCTCCAAAACCCGTCGCGGTGGTGCGCCGGGAAGCCTCGACCAGTGGGGACAGTTAGGGGTGACAGGGGAAGTGGGGGCCTCTCCCATCAGCATCTATGGCCGCAACTCTGCATCGGGCACCTACGGGTTCTTCAAGGAGTATGCACTGCAGAACGGCGACTACAAGGATCAGGTGAAAGAACAGCCCGGTTCCGCGTCAGTGGTACAGGGAATCACCGAAGACCAAGCCGGCATCGGGTACAGCGGGATCGGTTATGTGACATCTGGTGTGCGTGTACTTCCTCTGGCGGAAAAAGCCGGAGGGCCTTTTGTTGTCCCCAGTCAAACAAACGCCATGAATGGGTCCTACCCGCTTTGGCGGCATCTCCTGCTCTATATCAACAAGGCGCCGAACAAACCGCTTGACCCGCTGGTAAAAGAATTCATCAAGTTTATTTATAGCAAAGAAGGACAAGCCGTTGTGATTAAGGATGGGTTTTTCCCATTGCCTCAGGCGGTTATTCAAAAGGAAATGACGAAGGTCGAATAGGCATCAACTCCATAGCCCGAATTGACGCGACCCACAATGAAAAGCCATTGTTTGTTTGGCAGCTGAGAAGCAGAGGGCAGATGACTGGATAAGAACCTTGGAGAAGAAGACTGAAGTCAACACGTTATGACGGAACCGTCACTCACCCCAATCACTGTTGCTCATGGAGAACGGTCGTCCGGCCGGGGTTCATTGCCGACCCCGACCCTCATCGGCGGTCTGTTGACTCGTCGACAAATCAGGACGATCACAGATTCCTTCACCCGTTTCGTCATCAAGGCCGGCGGGATCAGTATCATTCTTTGTATTCTCGGTATGTGCGTGTTTCTGGTGAAGGAGGTTCTTCCGCTCTTCCAATCACCGAAAGCCATTCCGGCTGCACCCATCCCTCTTTCATCCGTTCCCGAACCGCATACGTCCATTGCTGTGGTCGGGACCGATGAGCACCAAGAGTTGGCCTACATATTGAGGGGAAGTCGGCTTGAGTTTACCTCTATCGACAAGAGCTCTTCCGCTGCATCGAGCATTCCATCGCAGATCTTGCTGCCGGACCACTCGGTAACCGCTGGCGTACGTGCCCTGAGTAAGGGGCATCATCTGGTAATGGGAACTGAAGATGGGCGAGTCGTTCCCGTTACGATCACATTCAATCAGGAATTCATCAATGACGATCGTACGATCTCTCCGTCCGTTGTGGTCGGTGAGCCGATTCTCGTCGGTCCGACTCGTCACGCAGTGACCCGCATCGCCTACCAGCGAACGGAAGCCGGTGCCCGGATCGCGGCGCTTCTCAATGACCGGGAACTGTGGCTGACGACCACTCGAACAAAATCACGACCGGATGGGACAGAAGAGGTGTCGATCATACAGGCCGACCTTACACGACACATCCCTCAGCGCATTACCGCTCTCACGCTCGGAGGACAGGCCGATCTGCTCGCAGTTGGAACGGTCGATGGAACGTTGTACAACTTTGACATTCGAGACCCGGCACAGCCGGTCCTAGTGGAAGCGGATCCCGCCCCGGACCAAAGCGGAGCGATTACCGCTCTGGCCTACTTGATGGGAGACCGTGCACTTGTTGTCGGGAGTGCTTCAGGACAGGTTGCCGTCTGGATGCCTGTGCGAGAGCGACCAGGCAGCAATGCCACACACATGATCGTGGCCCACCGTCTGGCGTCCCATGCCACGGCTGTGACCGGCATTACCATCTCTCAACGTGACAAGGGGTTTATCACGACCGATACGTCTGGAGAGCTGTGGCTCCACCACTCAACGTCTGAGCAAACGTTACTTCGCCTTCATCCTGAACAGGGGTTGATCCGCAGCATCTATTTTGCGCCGAAAGCCGATGGGGTCATCGGTCTGACGGACTCCGATCGGCTGATTCGTTATGACATTCAGAATCCTCATCCGGAGATCACCTGGGAAACATTGTTCTCTCCGGTCTGGTACGAAGGCTATGATCAGCCTGAGCGTGTCTGGCAATCATCCAGTGGCTCCGACGATTTCGAGCCAAAATTCAGCTTGGTCCCGCTCATATTTGGAACTATCAAAGGCACTCTCTATGCGGTACTGCTGGCGATCCCGATCGCGGTGTTGACGGCAATTTACACCGCAATGTTCATGCATCCGAACCTGCGGGCTAAGATCAAACCTACGATAGAAATCATGGCCGCGCTTCCAACAGTCGTGCTGGGATTTTTAGCCGGACTTTGGTTTGCTCCGGTTCTTGAACGGAATTTTCCAGCCATGACGGCAACGATCTTTATGATTCCCTTGACCATCGCCGTCTCAGCGGCTGTGTATGTGGCGCTGCCGGTGTCTCTTCGGAATCGTGTTCGACCCGGTGTAGAGGCGCTGCTGCTGCTACCGATCCTCATGGGAGTCATCTGGTGGTGCCTTGCGACCAATGCCTGGTGGGACACGGTCTTGTTCGGCGGCCATTACAAGTCTTGGCTCCAGAACACCCTCGGTTTGAATTATGACCAGCGCAATGCCATTGTCGTCGGTATGGCAATGGGGTTTGCCATCATCCCGATCATCTACAGTATTTCCGAGGAAGCCCTGTCGAACGTCCCCAAGAATCTCATCGCCGGCTCGTTGGCGCTTGGGGCGACGCGCTGGCAGACACTCACGCATTTGGTCCTCATCTCCGCCAGTCCAGGTATTTTCTCAGCATTGATGATCGGGCTCGGGCGCGCGGTCGGCGAAACCATGATCGTTCTGATGGCGACCGGCAATACTCCGATTATGGAGTGGAGTCTGTTCAATGGGTTTCGGACGCTGTCCGCGAATATTGCTGTGGAGATTCCTGAAGCACCTCATGGCGGAACTTTGTATCGCACGCTCTTTTTGGCGGGACTGTTATTGTTTATCGCGACCTTTGTGCTCAATACCGTCGCGGAACTGGTCCGGCAGCGGCTGAGAGAGAAGTACAGCCAATTCTAGTCGGAGCGGAGACTGTGAAAGAAAGTCCTCGATCAGAAAGACGCAGTTCCTGAACGAGGGGTTGAGACAACCGGTTTGCGAGTGAGTCAATGAAGCGTTGGTTTCATCAGTTTCTAGGGAGCGGCGAGTTCTTCATTTGGAGCTGCGGGGCGGGGCTTTCCCTGTCGCTCCTGATGATCGGTGGGCTTCTCGTGCTTATTCTCATCAACGGATTTGGGTATTTCTGGCCGGCTGACCTCGTAGAGCTGACGTTGAAAGACGGCACGCATGTCATCGGTCACTTGGCCGGTGAGGAAGTGAGTCCAAAGGGAATTCCGCGAATCAGGGTGAAGATCGGGAATCGTGATCTCTACGGGCTAGACTATCGTTGGATCAACACGGACCAGATCATCAAGCAGACCACGCCGTCCGATCTCATCATGGTGGAGCGACGTGAGTGGGGTGATTTCTATGGGCGACTGCGGACTCTGCTGAAGGACGACCAGGTCCTGAGTGAGGGAACAGATGCTGTCTGGCAGGCGTTGCCGCCTCTTCTTCGACATGCGCAATCGAGCGAGGCCGACAGTGCCTATACGGTGCTTGCCGTCGATGCCAATGGACGGGAGAAGTCTCTTGCACTTGATCAAGTCATGCAGGTGTTGCGACCAAACGATCTTTCGACATTCGAGAAGGTGTGGATCTATGCCGGAAACGTATGGATGGTCTTGACCACGGAACCGCGAGAAGCCAATACAGAGGGCGGCATCTTCCCAGCAATATTTGGCACCGTGATGATGGTGATCATCATGAGTATCTTGGTGACTCCGTTCGGTATCATCGGGGCGCTCTATCTCAGAGAATATGCCCGACAGGGAATCATCGTGCGGACGGTTCGCATCGCCGTCAACAATCTTGCAGGGGTTCCTTCGATCGTCTTTGGGGTGTTCGGTCTGGGGTTTTTCGTCTACGGCGTCGGTGGCGTGCTGGATGCGCTCTGGTTTGCTGATCGGCTGCCGACTCCCACGTTCGGCACGGGCGGCATTCTCTGGGCCTCACTCACGTTGGCGCTGTTGACCGTTCCAGTGGTGATCGTTGCGACAGAGGAAGGACTGGCCGCTGTGCCACGGGAATACCGCGAAGGCTCGATCGGCCTCGGTGCAACCAAATGGGAAACCATGTGGAAAGTCGTCCTCCCCTCGGCCCTGCCTGGGATTTTGACGGGACTGATTCTCGCGATGGCGCGTGCAGCCGGAGAGGTGGCGCCGCTGATGCTGACGGGTGTGGTGAAACTCGCGCCGGCGTTACCCATCGATGGGACCTGGCCTTTCCTGCACCTGGACCGCAAGTTCATGCATTTGGGTTTTCACATCTACGATGTGGGGTTTCAGTCGCCGAATGTAGAGGCCGCCAAGCCCATGGTCTATGTGACCACCTTGGTGTTGATCCTCGTGGTGGTGACGCTGAACCTGACGGGTATTGTCTTGCGAAATCGAATGAGGAGGAAATATGCTGGATCAGCGGTATGATCGCATGTCCAGTGTCTCGACCCTCGCTCCCCCTGCATCGGTCACGGAGATGGAGACTATGGATCCTCATGTTCCCAAGGTATCGCATCGGTCCGACGCGCAAGGGCAGTCCAAACTGCAGGTGCGAGGGTTCAACTTTTTCTACGGCTCCGTGCAATCGCTGTTCAACATCGATCTGGGAGTTCCAGAACATCAAGTCACCGCGTTCATCGGGCCGTCCGGTTGCGGGAAATCGACGTTGCTCCGGTGCATGAATCGCCTGAACGACCTCATCGAAGGAAGCAGGCATGAGGGGGATATTCTCCTGGACGACGTCGATATCTTTAACCCGGAGATCGATATCACTGATCTGCGTAAGCGAGTGGGGATGGTCTTCCAAAAGTCCAACCCGTTTCCCAAATCGATCTATGAAAATGTGGCGTACGGTCCGCGGCTACAAGGACTGAAGAGTAAGATGGTACTGGGAGATATTGTAGAACAGAGCCTCCGGGGAGCAGGCCTCTGGGAGGAAGTAAAGGATCGACTGCACAAGAGCGCGCTCGGGTTATCCGGCGGTCAGCAGCAGCGGCTCTGCATCGCACGGGCGCTCGCTGTGAAACCGGACGTCCTGCTGATGGATGAACCCTGTTCAGCGCTGGATCCGATCGCCACGGGCATCATCGAAGAGTTGTTGTTTTCGTTGAAGAAAGAGTTGACCGTCGTCATCGTGACACACAATATGCAGCAAGCGGCGCGGGTGTCCGATCGGACGGCATTTATGTACCTTGGGAAATTGGTTGAGTTCGGTCTCACAAAGCAGGTCTTTACAAACCCGACGAAGAAGCAGACGGAAGACTATATCACTGGACGATTCGGGTGATCCTATGGCCCAACGACGACATGTTGACGAAGAGCTTGGAGAGTTGAAGACGAAGTTGGCGCGAATGGCCGGCCTCGCCGAAGATCAGATCGACAAGGCGTTGACCGCTCTCGTCACACGGGACGCGGCCCTGGCGTGCCGTGTGATCGAACGAGACCATAAGGTGAATGCCATGGATGTCGAGATCGACGAGACCTGCATCGAACTGTTGGCCCTTCACCAGCCTGCCGCGCGTGATCTGCGACTTGTCACGACGGCGATGAAACTTTCCACGGAACTCGAACGTATCAGTGATCTGGCCGAAAGTATCTGCGAGCGCGCGATCGAGCTGAACGAAGAACCACAGCTCAAGCCCTACATCGATATCCCACGCATGGGAAGTCTCGCTCGAGTGATGGTGAAGGAAAGCATTGATGCGTTCGTCAAGGAAGACGCCGCACTCGCCAGGAAAGTGATCGGGGATGACGATTTCGTCGATGATCTCATGGAGCAGGTGTTTCGAGAGCTGCTCTCGTTTATGGTGGAAAATCCACACACGATTTCCCGTGCCATTCGATTAAGTTTTATCGCGAAGTCTCTAGAGCGGGTCGCCGATCATGCCACCAACATCGCCGAGCTGGTGGTGTATCTTGTAGAAGGGAAAATTATCCGTCATACAACTCCGCCGATTCCGTCTTGATGTGTCGGCTCACGGTCTTCTCGCGCGGCCCATCACCCCACCGCCGTGAGCCAGGTGCTGGTTTGTTTGAAATGCATTTTCCCCTGTGCTAGCATCGATTCCATGCGTGTGACCACCTCGGCCAAGCGGGGAGATTCCCGCCGCGCTCCGGCTCCCTCTTCCCATATTCAGCACGAAGTAATCGGCGTGATCTTGATCGCGTTGAGCCTTCTGATGCTACTGAGCCTCCTTTCATTTGTGCCTGGAGAGGCGCAGATGGTGGCAGACGGGACGCAAGCAGCGGATCAACCTCGAAATCTCATCGGTTCGTTTGGTGCCTTATTGGCCGGGGGACTTTTCTACTGTCTTGGCGGAGGGGCCTATCTGTTTCCTCTCCTCCTAGGTCGATTGGGGTTTCGCTGCTTCTCGCAGACATCGGTCAGCTTCAGGTTCAGGACGGCGGTCAGTTCCTTGGCCGCCGTCTGTTTGCTGAGCGCATTTCTTCATCTTGAAGCCCCGGCAGTACCGACATTGAGCAGTGGCATGATTGCCTATGGAATGGCTGGTGGTGTGGCCGGTGGAGCCATTGCTGAGGGGCTTCGCGCCATATTTGCCGAGACTGGTGCCTATATTCTTGTCATTACGGGTCTTCTCGTGTCTCTCTTGCTCATGAGCCCTCTGTCATTGGCGCAACTGGCTCGTCGCATGCCGGAACGGTGGGCTGTGCTCCGTGAAGGAATCACTGCGGTCATGCCTGAACGCTTAACAGAGTCGGACGTAGAGGCTTTTCAGGATATCGGAAATAGAAGGCAGCGAGGCAGGGCACCCAAGCTGATCTCCGCTGCTACGAAAGAAGAGTTGCTTGCCGAAAGACTGAAGGGATCAGAGTTTGTGCCGACTCTTTCGGCTCCGATTATTCAACCGTTTCCTGCACCAACCCCCAGTACTGAGCCGGATGTGATCGAGCCGGAATTGATTACGCTACGGGTAGAACCGGATAACTACCGTTTACCGGACCCTGAACTCCTGTTGAGTGATCCGTCTGGGCCGTTGGATCGCATGTCTGACGAGGAGTTGAAGGCTCAGTCCGAGGTCTTGTCGCGAGCGCTGGCGAGTTTTGGTGTCGAAGGGACGGTGACCGAAGTCAGGCCAGGGCCGGTCGTGACGATGTATGAATTCGAGCCGGCGCCTGGTACGAAAGTGGCTCGTATCGTGAATCTTGCCGATGATCTGGCCCTGGCGCTTAAAGCGACAAGTCTTCGAATCGTGGCCCCGTTGCCGGGGAAATCGGTGGTTGGGATCGAGGTGCCGAATCGGTCTCGAGAGACGGTGTCCTTTAAAGAAGTGATTATGAGCGAGGCCTTTCGGCGGGCTAGATCGCGGCTGACTCTCGCGCTAGGAAAAGACATCTTCGGCGCACCGACGACGGCGGACTTAAAGACGATGCCGCACCTTTTAGTAGCGGGTGCAACAGGAGCCGGCAAAAGCGTCAGCTTGAATACCATGTTGCTGAGCATCCTCTTTTCCGCCAAGCCCAGCGAAGTGAAACTACTGCTCATTGACCCGAAGATGTTGGAATTCCAGTCGTACGAAGGCATCCCACATCTCTTGCGGCCGGTCATTACCGATCCCAAATCAGCCGCACGCGGGCTTGGTTGGGTCGTCGCTGAAATGGAGCGACGGTACAAGCTGCTCGCGGAAGCTGGTGTGCGGAATATTGATGCCTACAACCGGATGGTCATCGGCTTGCACGAAGTGTTTGCTGAAAACAACGTCGCTGGTGGTGAGCAGGTTGAGCGTCAGATGCAGGGGCTCTCAGAAGAAGAGCGTCTCTCTGCCGGAGAAACATCCATCCCTGAAGGAGAGCGGGGGTGTATGCAACCAACGCCGACGCCACCGGAGCCCTTGCCGTTTATCGTCGTCATGATCGATGAACTGGCAGATCTCATGATGGTGGCTCCCAAAGACGTGGAAGACAAGATCGCGCGACTTGCACAGATGGCTCGGGCGTCCGGCATTCATCTGGTGCTGGCCACCCAGCGTCCCTCCGTCGATGTGCTGACCGGCTTGATCAAAGCCAATTTTCCGGCACGAATCGCCTTTCAAGTATCCTCAAAGACCGACTCGCGGACCATTCTGGATGCCAATGGTGCTGAGGCGTTGTTGGGTCGAGGCGATCTACTCTACCTGGCTTCCGGTACCGGACGCCTGACACGGCTGCATGGCTCTTTTGTATCGGATGACGATGTTCGTTCGGTCGTCGAGTTTGTGAAGAAGCAGGCCCTTCCGGTCTATAATCCAGAGTTGCAATCGCTCAAGCTGGAAGAGGCAGCCGAGGAAGAAGCCAAGGATGAAATATATGAACAGGCGAAGGAGCTTGTGCTCTCGACTGGACAGGCATCTGCGTCGTTGATACAACGTCGACTGCGGGTCGGCTATCCGCGGGCGGCGCGCATGATCGAACAGATGGAATCGGAAGGCATTGTCGGAGCAGCGGGACGGGACGGCCGACGGGAAGTTCTTGGGCGGCGTGGCCCAGTGGGAGCGGCGGAGGCATAATGCGCATGAT
>CABVRR010000011.1:9049-10988 GCA_902500705.1 uncultured Nitrospira sp. | reverse complement strand
GAAGTTCTTGGGCGGCGTGGCCCAGTGGGAGCGGCGGAGGCATAATGCGCATGATACGGTGGTGGGTTGCAGCGGTCTTCAGCATCATGTCTGTAATGTCTGCTTGGTCGGCGGATGCGCTGTCTGATGACAAAGCCGTGCGCGAGGTTCAGGAAGTTGTGAAACAATTGCAAGCCCGCTATGAGAAAACAAAAGATCTGCAGGCGGAGTTTTCTCAAAAAACCAAGATCGAAGGATTTGAGCGACCCGTGATGTCGTCCGGCAAGGTCTACATTAAAAAGCCGGGCCGTTTACGGTGGGACTATTTGGACCCGGCGACCGAGCAAATCTATGTGAACCAGGATGATGTGAAGGTCTATGTTCCTGAGCACAAGCAGGTGCTTGTCGGAAAGCTGACTCAAATGGCTGCGTCAAAGGCACCGCTGGAACTCTTGCAAGGAGCGGCTAAACTGAATGAATCGTTTGAGATTGAACCGACTCCGGGGAAAGCTCGTGGCGCGGGTGGGCTTCCCTTGATCACGCTTATGCCTAAAGCCAAAGAGCGCGAGTCGACGCAGAATCTTCAGAAGATCGTCGTCGAGGTGTTCCCGAAAACCTATTATATCCGCACGGTGTCTCTCCATGAAATCAGCGGGAACATCGCCGTCTTTGAATTTTCAAACTTGCAACCGAATCTTGAATTAGGTCATGAGGTGTTCGACTTTAAGGCACCACCGGATACCGAAGTCGTTCGGGCTCCGGTGTTGAATGGGCCGTAAACACCATTCTCTGGTGGTCGAGGATCTGGTTGTTCTTTTCTCGGTGAAGGAGTCAATGGAGCCATGATAGGGCAGGCCAGTGTGGCTGAGGTAGTTGATCAAGCCGTCGCAGCATTGGATCTAATCCGTCTCCGCCAGGAATATTGGGAGCAAAACGAGTTTCTCGTCATTAAACAGTTCCTGCCTCGTGCCTTCGTCGAGGAGGTATTCGTTCCCCAAGCCCAGGGCGTCAAAGGGGAGCTCAATCGGAACTTTATTCCCGGCCATAAAAAAGGCGGAAGCGTCAGCTATTACACGGTGCAGGAAAAGGCTCCTCGCTTTCTCGACCTCTACCGCTCTGAATCGTTTCGCAATTTCTTGAATCGACTTGTCGATGCGACCGTGATGTTCTGCCCGGACAATGACCCGCATTCCTGCGCCCTGTATTACTACACCGAACCGGGCGACCACATCGGGTTTCACTACGACACGTCGTATTACAAAGGCGCTCGATACACGATTCTGATGGGGCTTGTTGATCGGTCAACTCACTGCAAGCTGGTGTGTGAGCTTTTCAAAGACCATCCGACCAAGCAGCCGCAACATCTTGAATTGGTGACCGAACCGGGAGATCTGGTGATTTTCAACGGTGACAAGCTATGGCATGCCGTCACACCGCTCGGAGAAGGTGAAGAGCGGATCTCATTGACCATGGAATATGTCACGAATCCCGAGATGGGCACGGTCAAGCGGCTGTACTCGAACCTCAAAGATTCCTTCGGCTATTTCGGCTTTGCCACGGTCTTCAAGCGAGCGCTGGGCCTACACCGATCCAAGGGATGAGTCTGCCCTGCCGGCGTGGTCGCCGCTCCTAACTCCACTCACCTCGAAGGCGACACCGTACCGATAGCACGGTGAAGTATCCCGCATAACTCGTTTCGCTCCCATGGTTTGGTCAAATGAGCATATGTGTGCAGAGACCCCAAGTCCCGATTCGAAGCGGTTAGAACAATCACGGGAAGCGAAGGATGAGTCACATGAAGCTTCGCCACAATCGAACGGCCATCGCCGTCAGGTAACCCGAGGTCAAGGAGGATGGCATGGTAGACATGCTGATCGATGGATGCGAAGGCCTGACGACAGGTCTGTACCCAGTCGACATGGAATCCTTCAAACTCGAGCAGGTCTTGCAACGCCATTGC
>CABVRR010000011.1:0-8949 GCA_902500705.1 uncultured Nitrospira sp. | reverse complement strand
TTCTTACTGCTTGTGTGACGAATGGTTTCATCCTGTACTCCGTTGTGTCTTGATAGCCTTGCGATCAACCCAACTATCTTGCGCTTACTATCAGGCAAATAAGCAACGTCTATTCCAGGATGGCAAGCCAGCAGGGATCCCTCAAAGCCTTTGATTTATTAGCGATTGAAAAGAAATAAATCGCTATATAGAAAACGAGACTGTATCGAACTGATACACGCAGTGTCTCGTTTGAGACGACGGAGCTGTCTCAACGTCTGCTTCAGAGGTTCGGCGTAGGACTATTGGTGCAGGTGTTTCATGGCTGCGGCGCAAAGGACGATGAAAAAACCCATCCAGAGGGCGGCGCGCTGGAAAGGAATGGCCTCATACGTTCCCTCTTCATCAGCTTCATCATCTGACTTGAAAATAACCGTGTAAAGAAAGAGGGTGAGGAGACCAAGGACGAGAAGAAGTTTGATCATGAAGATGATGAGGTATTTGGAGTGGTGCTGCACGCCGACGCCTGTTTGAGAAATCAGGACTTGATTGACGTAATGGAGGTTGATGCCCCCGGTGAACAGCAGGACGACCAGCAGAATGCCGGCGACCTTTTTGTAGTGCTGATAAAAAATATCCGTGATGGGTTTTATGTGCTCTTTCGAGACAGCCTTTTGTAATCCTGGTGTGACCGCCATGACGAGAAATGCCAAACCACCGATCCAGATGATGGCCGAGAGTAAATGAAGCCAGTGGTTGATGATCGGAATCAGGATATTAAGGTCGGTGGTGATGCTTTGGAGCTCGTCCATAGATGCCGTTATTCCTAACCTGTATAGCGTGAAGCGTACACATTCTGATCATGAGCACTCATTGCGCGGTTCTTGTAAATACGCTTCACAAATGAGGGGATACACTTAGAATTTGAAAACGGGTGCATCGTTACCAAATCGCTTTTTGCGCAGTTCTTCCATCAATTCCACGGTGATGAGCTGCACATTATTTTCTCGGGCGTGCTTCTCCACACCTTTCTTGACCATGGCACGGAGGAAGTAGGGGATACGGCTCAGTCTGAGTGCGGAGGCCTCGTCCCAGGCGATATCCGTTTCTTCAGAGACATTGAAGGCTACTTTGATTTTCTCGCCGCCTTTTGGGGTGTAGAGACACCACTGATCTTCATCCAGCCAGTCCCCATGGTCAACGTAGGGGCGGGCGCGACAACCTCCGCAGATATCGCTGTATTCGCAGTCGCCGCACTTTCCCTTGAGTTGAGGGTAGCGGAACGAATTGAAGACATCCGATCGTTCCCAGAGATCGACGAAGCTCTGCTGGCGAAGGTTTCCTGCAGACAGCGGCATATAAGGACAAGGGGTCAACTCGCCGTTCGGCGTCACTCGGGCATAGTTGGTGCCTGCGAGACACCCTCCACCCATATATCCGGTAGCTTTGGTGATCGGGGAGTTGGGGTCCTTCTCATAGGCCAGACGCTTGAAGTGCGGTGCGCACCGGGCTCTGACCAGCATGCCTTTGTAATTGTCTTGGCATTCAATGAGGTATCCAAGCACCTCTTCATACTGGGCAGGGGTGATGTCTGTTAGTTCTTCGCCACGGCCCGTACAAACCATAAAGAACACATTTAACACGCGGGCACCAAGTCGATGGGCCCAGTCGATAACATCGGGCAGTTCTGTATAGTTCATCGGCTGGGCGCTGAAATGCACTTGAAATTGGAGACCGTTCCGCTTGCTGGCCTCAATGCCGGCAACAGCCGCTTCCCAGGCACCCGGGACGCCACGAAAGGCATCGTGTTTCACGGCCTGGAGGGAATCAATGCTGATACCGACCCCCATCACGCCGATCTCTACGAGCGTTTGAGCCAGCTGATCATTGATCAGCATCCCGTTTGTCCCGAAGACCACCATAAACCCTAGTTTTACGGCGTAACGTGCAATGTCGAGGATGTCCGGCCGCACGAACGGTTCTCCACCCGTGATGACCAGGAGACAACCTTTATTTACCTCCGCGATCTGTTCGATGAGCCGGTAACATTCTTCGGTGCTCAGCTCATCGTCACCACCGGCTGCTTTGGTCGTCGCATCAAGGTAACAATGATCACATTTGAGGTTGCAACGCTTCGTCAGATTGAGGGCAACGAGATAGGGCTTGAAGTCATCAACGGTTCGTCCGTCGAACGGTCCATCGCCCTTCTGAGCAGGGGTAAAGAACTGTGCGACTTGCTGTTGGAGAGAGCCCAAAGCTCCAGGGAGCGACGAGCCGTTGAAGATAGGAAGAGATTTACCCATGGCGTGTAGTTCTGAGCGTGCTGAGATGAATGGGCATCGGAGGGAGTGTCGAGGTGTTCAGCACTCCACACTCAGCGTGGCGTACAATCTATCCGCGCCCCTTTCCGGTGAGATCGGCGATCATGTCCTTGAGATTGCCTGTTTTCATGGCTTCAGCCATGTAGTCCTTGGCTTGCTCGATCCCTTCATTCGCCACGTCGATGGTGATGATGGTTGTGCCGACCTTTTCAGCATGCTTGAGAATCAGTGATTTTGTACAATCGCGCATAAACCCTTCCGGAGCTCGATCCAATCTGGCCTGTGCCTCGCTCGTCCAGGTATAGGGCGAGTTCGTTTCAGTCTGTCCGTTCGAACTCTGTTCAGGTTTGGCTGCGACCGCGGCTTCCGCAACCGGTGAGGTGCCGGTGCCTTTGTTGGCAAAAATCGGCGTGTAATCTTCGGCGGCTGCTTCCTTGATCGTCGGCGCTGCATATTCGAGGGTGATGGTCGTCATGCCTAATTTACGCGCACTCTTTTCGATCTTGGCTTTTGCGCGCCGCCGTTGAAACCCTGCAGGCACGGCGCGGATTGCTTCCTTGGCATCCTTGGTCCATTGCATCGGCACATCGTCGTAGGTCACGTCCGTTTCCAGCTCGCCCTCTGATGTCGCGGCCACTTCAAAAATCTTTTTATCCACCTGTTTGAATCGCGTCCCATCCGCGCTGCACACCGGGCATCTGACCGGAGCGTCGCCTTTCCCGATGTAACCGCAGCCGTCGCAGACGAAATAGGTTTGCCCCATACGGTCCAGGTAGGCTTGTGTGGAGGCATCGACCTCTTTCGGCTTTTCCTCAACGATCTGCGTCATGATGCCGCTTAGGGTCGGACCCATGAGATCTTTTGTCACGGCCTCATCGGCTTGCATTTTGTCGCGGTCGATACCCGCTGCGTCCAGGTTGCCACCGAGTGCACGCATGGCATCCATGGCACCTTTGGGCAGGATGTGCCCGACAGCAGAGTCGACGACGGTGTTACTGATGATGGTATGGCCTTTTTCAATGGCATATCGATGAATAGCCGTCTTCGCCACGCCCCGCGCAAAGACGGGAATCTTTTCCATCCGCCGCAAGGCCTCTTCGGTCCAAGCGATCGTATACTCGGCTTGGGTATCGATCGGCGGCACGTATTTGCGATTGGAGATCAGCACATTGCAAGGGGCACTTCGGAGCAGGTTTTCCGTGTTGCTACCGACATCCATATCGTCGTCGCTATGGACGCCGATGCGCCCGACGATCAGCAAAGCCGGGACATCCTTGCGGACATACTGAATGATTTTTTCGAACGCTTTGCCGTCGAGCAGGGTCGTTTTTACATCGGTCTGTTCGGCCTGAGCGATTTCTCGAGAAATATCCAGATGGGACTGATAGATCTTTGCCAACCCGCTGTCGATGATTTCTTCGTGCAGTTTTTCTTGTTCTTTAAACCGAAATACTTTGCCGGCTTCTTCGTTCAGGACTCCGGAAATACTATGGAATGCCGCGTAGTGGAAATAGGGATCAAATGCCGCGATCGCTTCCACCGGCATGTTCAAGGCCTTGCCGAGGGATAAGCCGGTCATCAGTCCACCGAAGGAGTATGGGCTGCCGTCAACGGCGACGACGATTTTCCCACCCGTGACCGGTTGAATATTCTTGATGATCAGCATGTCGGAATTACGGATTCGACGGACCACGCGCTCTGTATTGCTGCCGATGACGCTGTCTTTGACCGCTCCGACACCCAATGCGCCCATGATGACGAGATCGTACCCGTTGGTATTGATATCTTCGGCCAGCACCTTCCAATTCCGCCCTTCGAGCGATCGCCGTTCGATCGGGAGATTGGCTTCGTTACATTTCTTGTCGATATAATCGAGGTAGGAATCGGTGATGATTTGCAGCCCTCGGGTGATCAACGAATCGTGGATCTGGCGCTGACGGTCGAGTTCCTTCTCGTCGTGGTATTCCTCCGGCAAGCCTGCTTCCATCTGTTTGAAGCGTTTGTCATGCATCTTTGCGGCATAGACATGGCTTCCCACGATCCTAGACCCAAAGGTCTTGGCAAGGTGCACACCGACGTCAACGGCTGTATTGGAATGGTCGGAATTATCGACCGGAATGTAAATAGTCTTATACATTGAGGCGCCTCCTTAAGGCGCAAGGAGAGAAAAAGATGACGACGTAATTATATGAAAACAAAAATAATTATCCCAATGTTCCTAATTCTCAAAAGAGCCGATGTAAAGAAGATAAATGATAGCATCGGCCGAAACGCGAATGCAAGGCGTGCTGATGACGAGGAATCACCCGGCTGAAGTGATGCCGGGTTCGGCTGCCTGTGACGGGGATTGGGCTGGTCGGCGAGAACGGATGATCTCTTCAATCGAGAGTAACGCATCCCGCCCGGAATTACCTTCGATTCCTCGACTAAGGTTCTGATCAGCATAGGTTTGTGATTCTGACGTCTGGGACAGGGACCCGGTCCATCGACGGGGATCGCGGCTCCCTTGCTTCCGTTCCCACGCGTGGAGGCAAGCCTTCGCAATGATTTTGTTGAGGGGGGCCGGGTTATACAAAAGTTTTCGGATGCTGGTAGGAGTCAGCATCAAGGGGTTATAACCGGCAGACAAGTACCCTTCTTCCAGTAGACGTTGTTCCAGGTCGGTGTTCGGTTGAATGCCCAGGAAAAACATCAAGGGGAACACACGTTCTTCCCCAAGAATCGAGGCCACGGTCTTGTAGGCTTCCACGCTCTGAAGCAGGCTCTCTTCGGTTTCTTTAGGGCTATTGAGCGAGTAGTTGAGGATGACCTTCCCCTTGAAGCCTGCCTCTGCCAGATAGCGGCAACCGTCGTACAGGCGTTCCAACTTGAAGCCCATATGAAGATTGTTCAGCACCTCCTGAGAACCAGAGGTAATAGCGACCTCTAGATCGCCGACGCCCGATCGGACCATCAGCTTGGCGAGTTCCGGAGTAATCAGCGAGGTTCGGATGTAGCCGGACCACTCGATCTCAAGCTTTTCAGACACGATCCGCTCAAGGATCTCCGTGCATTGCGGGTAGGCCTCTCGCCCAGTAATGAACTGGGCATCCGTGAACCAAAACCGACGGGCACCCCACTGGTGATAATGCTGGGCAATGTCTTTGATGACCATCTCAGGTGGACGGTAGCGAACCCGCTTCCCTTCGATGTAGGGATAGAGACAGAAGGCGCAGTCGTAGGGACAACCTCGTTTGGTCTGGACCCCGATCGACTCACCGAGATAGTCCCCATACTGAGGAAAAATCGAGGTGATGTAGGGCAAGTCCACCGTGAGGGCGTCGAGCAGCGCGGGTGAGCCTTGGCGCCCTTTCCGAATTTGCTTTCCTTCCTTGACGATGTACCGTTCATCCTCGATGGATCGGCCTTCGATTACCTTGAGGATGGCATCTTCCCCTTCACCGAGGATCCCGATGGTTCCTTCCGGAAGCTTTTCGATCAACTGATCGGCGAACGCGGTAAAGGCTCCGCCACCGATCATCATTTGGGCCTTGGGAAACTCTTTCCGGATCAACCAGGGATACGACAGAATCGTATAAATGTGGTTGTAGTAGCGATAGAGTTGTTTGACCCCTGCGATCGAAGCCGTGAGGCGCTTGAACGGGTTGCTGGCAAAATAGAAATTAAAGGCATGTTCCAGCGAGGAGTCTCCCTCATGCGGCGAAAAGATCTGAATGTCCCGCCACGAGAAACAGACGAGGTCTGGTTTGAACTCCGAGGCGGCATCGCGGATGGCCTGGCTTCGTTGTGCGACGGGAAAGAGAGACAGATCGAGAATGCGCTGGCGTACCTCCGGTTTCCGGCGATGGATAAAGTCCGCCAGGTAGGTAATCCCGATGGGATAGACCTTCTTACAGGGGAGGAAAACGTAGAGGATGGATTCCATGAATATGTACTATTCAAATGGTCAAGAATGAGTTCCTGACTCGTAGGATTCAAAAATTCAACATTCGATAGTTATTTCGTGGCGATATGAATGGCGACGATACCGCCGCTCAGATTCTTGTACGATACCTGACGGAACCCGGCATCGCGGAGAACCTGACACAACCGTTCTTGGTCGGGAAACGTCCGGATCGACGCAGGAAGATACTCGTAGACCCCGGTGCGGTCTCGAGCAACCATGGTGCCGACCCACGGCAGCAGTTTGAACGAATACCAATCGTAGAGCGTTCGCAGCCAGCCGAATACCGGGCGAGAAAACTCCAGACAGACGAATCGACCGCCGGGTTTCATCACGCGGCGGATTTCTCGTACGGCCCTCGGCAGATCCCCGACGTTCCGCATGCAGAACCCGGTTGTGACCGCATCGAAGGTGTTGTCTCCAAACCCCAGATGTTCCGCACTGGCCTGTAAACACGTGATTTTATCGGACAACCCTTTGCTGCCGACTTTCTTGAGGCCCTTGGCCAGCATCGCATGGTTGAGATCCGAAGCGACCACGCGCCCGCTTGGACCCATTCGAGGCTCGACGAGCAACGCAAGGTCGGCGGTACCGGAGCCAACATCAAGGGCGGTGCCCCGTCCGACGGGAGTAATGAATGAGACGGCGACTTTTTTCCAGTAGTGATGGAGCCCGAAGCTCAACAAAGAGTTGTTGAGGTCATAGGCTCCGGCTATGGCGGTGAACATCCGTTGGACGGCGTCTTCCCGAGCCTGGCCTGACCAGGTCGAGACGATCTTCGCCTGAGTTTCGGGGTCCTGTGCCAATGGACGACGTTCGGTTCCCACCATGCGACGGTCGTAGCACCCGGTTTCCAGCTTTGTCAAGATAAGGGGTCAGGCGCTCCGACAGAATTGCCTGACCTTCATCTGTCGTGTAGCGGGAGAAGTCTACGTCGATTTCGACATCTTTTCAGTGATTAGCAATCAAAGCATTTGCATCGCGAAGAAGATGTTTGTGTTGAACGGATGAGTATATTTTCCAGCGTGCCCCTTCGTTCGGAAACAAAGTGATACACGATCACGTGTTATAATCCCGCCCGTATGGGCCAGTCCATTGTCATCAAGGGCGCGCGCGAGCACAATCTCAAGAATATCGATGTGGAGATTCCGCGCGATAAGCTGGTCGTCATCACCGGCTTGAGCGGGTCCGGCAAGTCATCGCTTGCTTTCGACACGATCTATGCGGAGGGGCAGCGGCGCTATGTCGAGTCGCTCTCGGCCTATGCCCGACAGTTCCTAGAACAAATGGGCAAGCCGGACGTCGACTCGATCGAGGGCTTGTCTCCCGCCATCTCCATCGAACAGAAAAGCACCAGTCATAATCCTCGTTCCACCGTCGGCACGGTGACGGAGATCTACGATTATCTCCGGCTGCTGTTTGCCCGCGTGGGACGTCCCTATTGTTTTCAATGTGGCGAGGAGATCACAGCGCAGACTGTGCAGCAGATGGTGGATGCGATCGCCTCGCTGCCGGAGGGGATGAAGTTCCAGATTCTTGCGCCGATCGTGCGCGGCAGGAAAGGGGAATACCGGAAAGAGCTGCTGGAGATGCGCAAAGCCGGGTATGTGCGCGCTCGAATCGATGAAAAGACCGTCGATCTCGGCGAGGATATCTCACTGGACAAGCAGAAAAAACACACGATTGAGATTGTTGTCGATCGATTAGTCATGAAGCCAGGCGAGGCGCTGATGCGTCGATTGGCGGATTCTGTCGAAACATCGACCAAATTAACCGGCGGTCTCGTGGGTGTGCTGACGGAAGACGGCACGACCCGGCTCTACAGCGACAAGCTGGCCTGCATCAAGTGCGGCGTCAGCTATCCGGAGGTCACGCCTCGGGTGTTTTCCTTTAATAGCCCGCACGGCGCGTGCCCAACTTGTGACGGCATCGGGTATGCCATGATGCCCGGCTCTGAAGAGGAAGAAGATTTCACCCTCTTGGAGCCCTGCGAAGTCTGTCATGGGGCGAGGCTCAGACCGGAAAGCCTGTCCATTAAGCTGGCCCAACAGTCGATCGCCGAAGTTACGGCGCTTTCCGTGCGCACGGCGGCGGATTTTTTCCTATCGCTTAAATTTACGGATCGCGAACTGGTGATCGCGCATCGAATCCTGAAAGAAATTCGCGAGCGGCTGGGATTTCTCGTCAATGTAGGCTTGGACTATCTCACGCTCGATCGGGCGGCGGCGACGTTGTCCGGCGGTGAAGGGCAGCGAATCAGGCTGGCGACACAGATCGGCTCAGGTCTGGTCGGCGTGCTGTACATCCTGGATGAACCCTCCATCGGACTCCATCAACGGGACAATCGGCGCTTGTTGCAGACCTTGCTCAGGCTACGCGATCTCGGGAATACCGTGGTGGTCGTGGAGCACGATGCCGAGACCATGCAGGCGGCAGATCATGTGCTCGATATGGGTCCAGGCGCCGGCTCACAGGGCGGGCACGTGATCGCGCAGGGAACGCCTCAGCAGATCATGGGTGATCCCAATTCCTTGACGGGCCAATACTTGCGCGGCACGCAAACTGTGTCGGTGCCACAGCGGCAGCGGAAGCCGAGAGGAACGCTGATGGTGGTGGGGGCACAGAAGCACAACCTGAAAAACGTGACAGCGAAAATTCCGCTGGGGCTTTTCACCTGTGTGACGGGGGTGTCCGGATCAGGGAAGA
>CABVRR010000010.1:25326-57624 GCA_902500705.1 uncultured Nitrospira sp. | reverse complement strand
GCGCTTGAACGCGTAAACTCGTTCAATCGTCCGCATTCAAATCGGCCATGAGTGCTTCTACACTGCTAAAACGTTTCCCCTCCCCTGCCTCTAGTTCGGCAATCGCTTTGCGGGTGGTTGCATTCGGAGCTTTCACTTCAAATGGCAACCGCTTCTCATCGGCGACACGCATCATGAGAAGGCGAATGGCGTCAGATGTAGACAGCCCCATTGCAGCCAGTGCAGCTGTCGCCCGCTTCTTGGTGCGAGGATCAATTCGGGCGCGGACATAGGTCTCAGCGATATTCATGGCGGTCTCTCTGAAAGGTTATATGAAATCATATTGTAGTCACAAATGGACTACGCGTCAAGCTGGTCTTACAGTAACACGCTTTTCCTTATAATCGTATAAGCGTAAATATTATTTTGCATCGAACTCCTTGACTAAACAGATAAATTCATTTACAGATTTGCGACGAATCGTAAAACAGTGAAACCAGAATGGCAGAAAGGGCGACCGATGATACTTGCATTGCTTAACCAAAAGGGCGGCGTTGGGAAGACCACACTTGCTGTCCATATCGCCGCTGCACTGGCCCTCAAAGGTCGCAGTGTGCTTTTGGTGGATGCCGATCCGCAGGGTAGTGCCTTGGATTGGGCAGCGACACGTCAGGCCGACCCTCTTTTCTCTGTCGTCGGATTGCCAAAAAACAACCTCCACAAAGAAATCCCTGCCCATGCCGCTAAATATGAACATGTCATCATTGATGGTCCGCCACGGGTGAACGAATTAGCCCGCGCCGCGATTCTTGCCAGCGATATGATTCTTATTCCGGTTCAGCCTTCACCTTATGACGTATGGGCAGCCAAGGACATTGTCGATTTGCTGCGGGAAGCCGCTGTATTTAAAGAAAACCAGATTTGCAGATTTGTGATAAATCGTAAAATCGTAAATACGGCGATAGGCCGTGACGTAGTGGACGCGCTCGGCAGCTACAACATTCCTGTTCTTTCATCTTCCATTGCTCAGCGCGTGGCTTTTGCCGAAAGCGCAGGGGAGGGCGGCACTGTTGTGGAAACCGATCCAGCAGGTCAAGCTGCAGATGAAATCAATGAATTGGTAGATGAAATTCTTTCAATCGCAACACATGAGGACAGCCATGAGCAAAAAAGTGAGCTTCGCCGCCAAACCGTCTAATCGAGCCATATCCGACGATGCCGATAAATGGGTGGAACACCGGGAAACACCCGTCACTGAATTAGGAGAGCCGATGAAGCGTCTAACTATTGATGTGCCGTCTAGCCTGCACCGCCGCTTGAAAATATCGTGCGCCCAGCGTGGCCACAAAATGGCCGATGAAATTCGCGCTCTACTCGAACAGCATTACCAAGCCGAAGCATGACCCCGCCACCTGACGAAACGCCTATAGGCACTCTATCACCTGCCTTAAAGCGCATTCTTGACGCGGCCGCTGAAATCAAGGCGGAGCCAAACGCGGCAGAAATGGCGTTTATGGCTCGCGCTCTGGTGCAAGCGACATTACCGCACAGCGACCCCGGCGAGGTTCCTATCTGGGGCCGGACAAATGGTCGCCTTACCCTCACAATTAAACCGGATTGGGAACTTGACCCCAAAACCAACCAGCCGCGCAGCGTCGGCATTCCCTACGGCACTATTCCACGCTTATTGCTGTTTTGGATTACAACCGAGGCGGTCAAAACCAAATCCCGCCGCCTTGAACTCGGTAACAGCTTATCCGCCTTTATGCGCGAACTTGGTTTACAACCGACCGGCGGACGCTGGGGAAGTATTCCGCGCTTACGCGAGCACATGAAGCGACTCTTCCGTGCGAAAATCAGCTTTGACGTTCACCAGGAAACCGATGGGAGTATGGGGCAGGCATGGCTTGATATGCAGGTTGCCCCCAAAGGAGAGCTTTGGTGGAGTCATCACCAGCCGGACCAGCCGAGCCTTTGGAAAAGTTGGATTGAGCTTGGGGACAGTTTCTTTGAGGCGATTTGCGCAGCTCCTGTGCCGGTCGATATGCGGGCCTTGCGAGCATTAAAGAACTCGCCTATGGCACTCGATCTTTATGCTTGGCTTAATTACCGCAGCTTCACCCTTGAGCGGCAGGGGAGGGAACAATTCGTTCCGTGGCGTGGTCTGGCTCAACAACTCGGTTCAGACTATTCCGATATTAAAGATTTCCGTAAAAACGTAAAACCTGCAATCCGTAAAATACATACCGTGATGCCTGGTCTTAATATCGAATTTGCTGATGGTGGGCTGATTCTGTACCCGGGAAAACCAGCTATCACACCGAAACGTGTCCGTCCGAAGTTATCCCCAAAAGACCCTGCTTAAACCAAGTTGTCCACGCATAAACACTCCCCCCTGGTAAATCAAGGAATTTCCAGCGGTTCCATAGAGAGGCAAAGTTGTCCACGCATAAACACTCCCCCCTGTTACGCATAAACACTCCCCACATCCTATATCTAACCTGTATTTAATATTAAGAATTCCTGTAGTTGGACGGCTAGTTTTTGTGAAAAATTATGTGAGAGCTCGGACTATTCTACCTGCCTTCTTCCAGCAAGCCCTAAGCAGGGCATTGGAAGAAGGCTTTGTTCTTTCCTCCAATCAGCGACTAAACCAAAGGAAAGGAGAAATTGCATTCAAAAGGGTGTTGGGGCAAGAGGAGGGGACACGGCATAGCCTCAAACACCGATACAGACGCAATAGGCAGCCCGCAGAGAAGCGAAGTCGTTATAGACAAGGAAATGGCAACAAAATTTTTTCACCTCTGTATGGGGCTATAAACCGCCTTCCTGAGGCTATTTAGGAAAACTGCGAAGCGGGGAAGGGTGATGCCGCGTTCCCGCCGTGCGTCGTGCCTGCCGCACCGTCGTTCCGTCTGCCGTTCTTAGGCCGTGCGGGACTGCCAGCGCGATAGGGGAGAGGGTGACACCGTGCGCGGCGCACCGTGTCCGGTCCGGTCAGCACCGTCTGGCGACCGTGCGAATAAATAATAACGGTTAGGTCGTAGTGAATGGGAGATGCCCACCCTGGGCTAAAACGAGGCAGAGTTATTGAAGTGAAGCGATTAGTCGTACCATATTGAGTGCTGTTTGGATTGAGGGCAATGTAATTGACCATCGATAGGCTGCAAGGTGGTCTTCTGTTTCTTATCCGCGCAGGCTTTACAGAGGTAATGCACGGGGTCACCGTTCGCCATCTGTACCCTCAATTTAAGGGCAAAAGCTTTACTGTTTGGGAATTCAACAAGCTGATAGCGTTCTAATTCCTTCTGCCAGTCTTCAACGGCTCTCAGTTGTGTTTCAAGGTCGCGCACGCGCTCGGCGAGTGATGCTTGTTTCTCTTGGCTGGCTAATGCCGCCGCATTAGCATCCATAAGCTTTTGTTGAACGTCGCTCACTGCCGTCAACACTTCAACGGAGTTGGAAAGACCCTGAGTTGCCTTGATAAGCTCATAGAGGGACTTTGCACCTTGGATGGCAGCAAGAAATTCGGCGGGCATATTTTAGACCTCCACACTGCTCGTTCTGTTTCCGCTGTGCTGGTTTCCTATTTCACCTTGCCACACTTTCCCTATTTAATCACCCTGAGCCAGAAAACATGTTCGGGGGTTTGGGGGCAGCGTCCCCAATTCACTTCGTGAAGCGAAGGTGGAGGGGAGGCAGAGCCTTCCCGCCGGTGACAGTGCGCACTGTCGGTTTGTTCTTTCGTCGAATGGGCGGACGCGGCACAACAGGAGATGCCAAACCGCGCCCGTCACCCTTGAGCATTTGGGCGGCAACGTTACTCGCTCCCAAACGAGAGAAATTTTTACTCCCTTTTCCCTTTCGGTCAATGCGCTTTTTCGCCGTCAATCGTTGCCAGTTTTTAACCGTAACCGTTACCACTTCTTTACCTGAGCTGCCTCACTGAAATTCTTCGCTTGCCTTTTTTGATTCAGTAGGTTAGCTTCCAAATCGCGTTTAGATTTGTAAGGCAAGACATGGGTTGTCATGACCGCCTGCGGCAATCGACAACCCGTCTTGGCAAGGGAGATGTTCCACTCTCCCATTGCATCCCTCACGTTAGGAAGGAGCACGAGCAAGGCACATGGGCGGGGCAGGGGGCAGCCAGAAGAAGCGGAGCGAAACGCGGCAGCGGCAACGCCGGTTTCAGATCCGGATCCTAGACACCGAATATGCGCAGCTTCAGCAATTCGCCGAACGGGAAGGGCTCACCATTGCATCCTATATCCGCGCCAAAGCTCTCGCCACTCCGACCACCCGCGCTATTCGCCGCCCGGTGGTCGAGGTGCAGGTTCTCACCCGGTTGCTGGGCGAGCTGCACAAGATCGGCAGCAACATCAACCAGACGGCCCGGCGGGTGAATATGGGTGACACGCCACTGTCGGGCGAGATCACCAGTACCCTTGCCGCTTGTCGGCAGGTGGCCAGGCAGGTGACCGACCTGCTGAACCGCAGCGGAGGTGCACGGTGATCGTGAAAGGCGGGAGCCGGAAATCCGGAGCGTTCTTCGCCAGCCACCTGATGAAGACCGAGGAGAATGAGCGGGTCAGTATCGCCGAAATGAAGGGGCTGTATGCCGAGGATGTACCGGAAGCCTTCCGCGAACTGAGAGCCCTTGCCGCCGGCACCCGCGCCGAGAATTATTTTTATCATGCCAGTATCAACCCGCGCGAAGACGAACGCCTGACCCCGGCGCAGTGGGAGTTCGCCGTTGACCGGCTAGAGCAGAATCTCGGGTTAGACGGTCATGTCCGCTTTCAGGTGGAACATGAGAAGGAGGGGAGGACCCACCGGCACATCGTCTGGAGCAGGGTCAACCCCGACACGCTGACCGTGACCCCTGACAGTCACAATTACCTTGCGCATGACAAAACCCGCGCCGAGCTGGAGCAGGAATTTCGCCACGAACCAACCCCGCCGACCCCACAGCCGAGCAAAAGAAAGAGCCGCGAGATTGCCGACTGGGAAAACTTCCGGGCGGCCGAAAGCGGCATCGATCCGAAAGAGGTGAAAGCCGAAGTCACGGCATTATGGAGGCAGAGCGACTCGGGCGCGGCATTCGTCGCCGCTCTGCAAGAAAGCGGGTACACACTGTGTCAGGGTGATCGGGGCTACTGCATCCTCGACCAGGCCGGAGATGTTCATAGCCTCACGCGACGAATCGACGGCGTCAAAACCGCCGAGGTGCGGGCGCGGCTTGCCGGGATGCCATTAGATGAATTGCCGACCGTCGCCGAGGCCAGCGCAGCCGTGCGGGCAAGGAACGAAGTGGAGGAAGCAGGTAGTACAGGCGGAGTGAAAGCAGCACAGCTGAGCCGCGAAGAACAAGCCGCACCGGGAAAAAGCCTGGCGGATGCGCCAGGGCGGAACCTCGAACACCTCATCCCGGCGACTTATCCGCCAGCAACGAGCGCACAGGAACATGCCGATTTAACCGAAGCGGTGATGCGCAGCACACAGGCGGAACTCCCGCACAGCAGGCACACATGGCAGGACTGGGCAGCGCAGGCGTGGGATACGCTACGCGGCAGAGCAGCTGACAAAATTGAAAAAGTCCGCGATAGCTTAAGCACCTTCTGGCAAGACTTGGTGAAGGAGCGCGAGCCACCGGACGACATCATCCACAAGGAACCCGAACTGGAAAGGTAGCCTATGGCCGACAAAGACAAATGGGGGCAAATGTTCGGCGGCGATGCTCCGCCAAAAAGCAAAGCCCCTGAACTGGTGGTGAACCAGCCCGTGAAACCGTCCTACAACGCCTTTGACACACAGGACAAGCTGCTCGGCTTCACGGTGCATTGCCCGTCAGTGAAAGCTGGCCACCAGTTTTTTTACCATCACCTGCACACCATCACCTTTAACGAACCCGACTATACGTTCCTCTTTATTACTACCTCCACCAGCGTGATCAGAGTGTACGGACACAATCTACAATCCCTTGCCGTTGCCCTTGGGATGCACACCTGCAAATCCTTCACCGAGTTCCATAAGGACGTGTTCGCCGCGCCGCCTGATGACGGCAAAGCATTTATCGAAAAGATTGACGTGGCACTGATCAAAGGCGCGGAGCTTCCGCAGGCAGCCGCAGGCAAAAACGGAGAGGCCGTCACAGGATCATAATTTTCTGAACCCGGATGATGAGATCCTCTTGGGCGAAGGTTGTTTTCAGCTGGCGTTTATAGTCCTGCCACCATGCTCCATCTAACTCAGCGGCCATGACTTCAAAAATAACAATGTCATCATGATGGGCATCGTTCTGGTCGTCCTTCCATAAACCTTCGGCGGGGGCGCGGGTATAAGCCGTGAGTCCCCCGAACTTTGTGGTGAGCGCCTCACGCATGCGCGAGTAATGCTCGGGTGCGAACGCCTTGCCGTGATTATCCCGAACCGGCAGAAAGATTTGTATCAAGTGCATGCGGATTCCTTGCGCCATGTCTATGTGATGGGTCCACCCACCAGGGTAAGCAGGGGAGTCGGTTTGCTCTGAATCGAAGGTACCACACCACCTCAAAACCACCACCTTTTTTCAAGTGCCAAATCTTCCCGTATACCTCCCCGAATGGCTCTAGTCATGCCTCAGCGGGAATGCCAACTATTGGGAGTTTAGGCGTAAAGCCAATTCCTACACTACCATTCGCAAGGAGGCAGCATGTCAACGGATCACACCCGCCACGTGCTTCGTGCGGCGGGAGAATTATGCAAAGCCATGAATGACACGGTGGACGAACACATGCCCGATAAGCTGGCGGGGATTGTCAAAACCCACTCGGCGATTGCCGTGGGAACGGCACTGGTTCCTATCCCGATAGTGGATGTGGCGGCGGCCGTCGCCAATATCTGGACCATGTATGCTCGCATCAATAGCGAAGTGGACATCCCCTTCACCAAGAATGCGCTCAAGAGCATTACGCTGGGAATCGTGACCAACCTCGGTGCCGGACTAGCCGCCGGGGCGGTACTCGGAACCGTGGCGAAATTTCTACCGGGACTGGGAACGGTCGGCGGCACCGTGGTCATGGGTTCCACTGTCTATGCGGTAACGCTGGCCAGCAGTGTGATCTATATGAAGGCCCTGACCAAGCTCGTTGCCTCCAAAGTGAACACCAATTGCGAGATGACGGAGAAAGATCTGAAAGCGGCAATCAAAGAAACGATGAAGGATAAAGACCTCATTAAAACCGTGATGGACGACGCCAAGGCGGGATATGGCGATGAGAAGGAGAAAATGAACAACAACAAGAAAAGAAAAAAGAAAGAAGCGGTACCGGCATGAGCTTTTCTGACTTTATGAATGCGGCAGGGAAAATCGCGCAGAATGTGAGTGCGATCACCTCGGGCTATACCAAGACCGAGGAGCTGAAAGAATTGCTGCAAGCCCCGCGCGAACATGGATTGGAATACATCACCAGTTTGGTGGGAACCATGTCCGAGGAACAGCTGGACCAGTATGAAAGCGATTTTGTGCAGATCGTCGCCTACGGCATTTATAGCCCGGATGAAAAGATCCGGGCGATGGAACTCTATGCCTGGCTGAAGCTCATGGAGACAAAGAAGTACGAACAGTTCCGGGGCTTCCCCGCGTAACACCACAAGGGATCACCAGTGAAAAACTTTGTGAGTAACCTCGACACACCGCTGCTGAATCTCACCGCCCAGGATTCCTTTACGCTGCGCGATGCTTGCAACGGGGTGCATGTCTTCGGCGCGATCGGCAGCGGCAAAACCAGCGGGGCAGGGCGTGCCCTGGCCGGGGCGTACCTTCGCGCCGGAATGGGCGGGCTCATCCTGTGCGCCAAGCCGGAAGAGGTCGAGCTGTGGCGTTCCTACTGCGAGCAGCACGGGCGCACGGATTCGGTCATCATCTTTGATGAAAGCAAGGGCTGCAACTTCATCGCCTATGAGTTCGCACGGAAGGGCGGCACCGAGGCGGCTAGTTCTGTTACCGATACCATGATGCGTATTCTGGAAGCGGCCGACATGGCCGCCGGACAGAAATCAGGGAAACCCGGCGAGGAGTTCTGGACGAAAACTACCCGCCAGATGCTGCTCTACACCATCGCCGCCCTATACGCGGCAACCGGTAATGTTACAGCGGGCGACATTGTGCGCTTCATCACCACCATGCCCACGAGGAACCCAACCACCGAAGAAGAAAAAGCGGCGCTCGATCAAAACTTCGCGGTCGGCATCCTGCACCGGATGCATGTGAACCCGGCGCGGGAGATTCCCGCTGATTTGAAGGAACAAACCCTGAACTACTGGCGGTTGCAATATCTGGCCCTGCCCGATAAGACCCGTGGAAGCATCCTGATCAATGTGACCAGCAGCCTGAACCGCTTCAATACCGGATTACTGCGGAAATGTTTTTGTTCAGATACCAGCATCGTCCCGGAGATGAGCTTCTCTGGTGCCATTATCATCATGGCGCTACCCGTGCTCACCTATAACGAGGACGGGATTGTGGCGCAGCAGCTGTTCAAGTTCCTCTGGCAACGGGCGGTGGAAGCGAGGAACGGCCTTCCCGCGCAGTTCCGCGAACGCCCGGTATTTCTTTACGGCGATGAAAGCCAGTATTTTGTCAGCAGCTATGATGACCAGTTCCTTTCCACTTGCCGGGGTTCGAAAGCCTGTGTGGTCTATCTCACCCAGTCGCTGCCTACCTATTACGCGATGCTGGGGCGGGACAAGAGCGATGCGGTGGACGGGTTTGTGGGCAAGTTCAACAGCAAGGTCTTCCACCTGAACGCCGACCCGCGCACCAACGCCTATGCCAGTTCCCTGATAGGCCGGGGTTTGCACACCAGGCGCACCGGCAGCGAAACCAGAGGCAGCAGCACCTCCCGCGGCAGGAATTCCAGCGAGAGCGCGAGCAGCAATTATTCCTATGGCAGCGGAGACAATAACGGCAAGTCCGGCGGCGCGTCAGGCGACTGGCTGTTTCCCTTTACCACGGTCAACCATAGCCGCAGCTCCGGCACCAGCCGGACTATGAGCAGCGGCGGCGGGCGTAGCAGCACCAGCGGCTATAGCGAAACCGACAGCGAGAACCAGAGCGTGACCACGGGCGGCACCGACCAGATGGATAATCTGGTGGAGACCAACTTCTTTTCCCAGCACCTGAAAACCGGCGGTCCCGATAATGACCACGAAGTCACTGCCCTATGGTTTAAGGCAGGCGGCAATTTTAACCGCCCGATGCCAGGCACAACCAACAATGTGATCCTCGCCACCTTCCAACAGGAGCGGCAGGCATGAAGCCGAAATTTTCTGAATTTGTCCTTGCCAGTCCCTACACCTTGCCGTTCTGGTTACTGGCGGTGGCGTATTTGTACAACCTTCTCAGTGACCATTGGGAAATGGCTGATACCACAACTCAGCTCAGTTGTTTCATCATGTTTGCGGCGTGGGCTATCCTCACCATCAGGGCCATTCCCAAAGTGTGGTGGTATCACTACCAGAAATATCAACACGCTCGCCCTGAGCGCACACCTGAACAGATTGAAAAGCAGCGGCGCTGGCGGAAACCATTACACCTCCTCCTGGCCTGTGGCGGTGGCATCGTGGGCTTGTGGTGGCTCAACGAACATCCTTTTGCCGATAACGACCTAAATTCGTATGCGCTGCTTACCTGTTTTTTGTTCGCGGTGCTTCCGCCGCTACTGGTGGCGTCCAAGCTGGTGTTCCGCCTGCCGTCACTGCTTAGGCGCATCCGCGCCTCAGTGCCAAAGAAGCCGGAGAAACCCTTCATCGTGCAGTGGTGCCAGCCCCTCCCGAAACAGGCGGCATCGGCGGCACAGATTTACACGCAGCTCCCTGATTACTGTAAGCCCCTGCTTGCTTCAGCGCAGCAGCAAGGAGAGCAAAAAGAAGCGGTGACGCCAGTGCGTAATCCATTACACGCCGTAGCGGGCGTCGCCGCCATCCATTCGTGATTCACCTGACACTGGGAGGTTTTCACTATGAGTTTTTGGGATGAGCTAACGCAGGGCATCGCCAATGCCGCCGACGATATTCGTCACAAGGTCGTTGAAGAACCCTGGTACGGGCGGGAAGTGACCGGCAATATTGAACTGAAAGAGCCGGAGCCAGCAGACACCAGCAAGTGGGACGCTCTGACGCAGGAGCAGGGAACCATCCAGCCGGAACCGCCCGCGCCGCAGCAGGAGATGGAACGATGAGTGTTGACCACTCACACAAGCTGATACACGAGATTGCCGCCCAGCGCGAAGCTGACGACTATGTTGAAGGATTGCTCAAAGACCCTGCAATGCGGGGAGATATGGAACGAGCGGCCAGCAAGTGGGATAGCTTGATGAAGGATACAGATACCATTGCACCGGAGCCGCCACAGCCTAGCCAGGAAACTGAACTGGAAAGATGAAAGCACCCCTGCTAGGGCTTTGCCCTGGCGGGGGGTTTTTCAGCGGTAGCTCACCTCACCCTTGCGGCGTGAGTGGTCTGGGTGACGGCGAGCGCATCGGCAAAGTCTTTGACTCCGGCTTCCGCCAGCGTCCTGATCGTACCCGCGCCTTTTATCTCCACAAAGTTACTGCCTAAGGACAGCCCCAGCGTATCCGCGAGCCCGTCCGCTTCCGGCAGATAGGGTGCATCCTCCGCCCGGTGCCCAAGGATGCGTTGTAAGGATTCTTCGACGATCTGCTTATGGGTTTCACTTGGCAGTTCTTTCGTTGAAACCGCGCTTTTCCCATCGGGCGCAATCAGGAACCTGATACTGCTCAGATTGTCTACGGCGATTTTCTTTTGCTGTGCAGGGTCAAGATGCTGGCCGAGGATTTCCGCAATACCGGGCTGCGGGACTGGTGCGGGTAGTTCCGTTTGGACAGGGGCAGGGGCTTCAAGGGTTGCGGCTTCCATAGGCGTATCCTTTCTGGTGGGTGACGGATACGCATCACCATAGCGTGATTCCCTCTCCTGTCAAATGACAGTTCTGTGACCGTTGTCTTTATAATTCTTAACCTGTTCAGTTCGTTACCCTGAGCGGTGAAACACGTTCAGAAGGTGCGGGAGGCAGAGCCTTCCGCCAGAACGCACCATCGCCGGGCGATAGTGCGAAAGAAGCCCGCGCACCGTCGCTTACGCTTAAGAGCTTTAAGCGACCGTGCAGAAACATCTTCTTAACCAATCCTTAACGCTTGCCAGCTACCATAGGGCTATGAATTTAGCGGCAACACCTTTTCCACCGAAACTCGACAACGGCTTCACCCTCGTTGAACTCTCCGTAGTGCTGGTGATTATCGGCCTGATTCTTGGCGCGGTGCTGCTCGGAAGGGATTTAATAAAAGCCGCAGAAATCCGGGCGGCAATTTCTGAACTTTCTACAATTCAGACGGCAATTGTGATGTTCGAGGATAAATATAAGGGCATACCCGGCGACATGGACGATGCCACCAGCCATTGGCCGGGAGTGACCAGCAACTGTAACGAGGATGGTTTCTTTGGGAGTTCTGACGTAGCGCAGGATCAGGAGGGCGGGTATCTATGGCATCATTTAGGCCTCTCCGGGCTATATAAATCCTTTAAACGACCCAACGCAGCCAATTATTCTCATAATTATGGTGTGAATACACCTCAGATTTTACCGAACACTGCTGCTGTCGGGCAGAGAAGAATAGCATCCTTTCTTCGTTACGGAACCACAAGTAATTATATTCAGCTGGGCAAATATAATAGCAGCACAGGTGGTTCCATATTATGCCCCTCGATAGATGCTAACACCGCGTATTTAATGGATACCAAAATGGATAATGGGAACCCATCTTCCGGTAACATTCTGGCATACGCCGCTTCTAGTACCTGCACCGCCGCCCCGCCCACATGTACGGATTACACAGGCGCAGGCGATGATTTCTTACAACCTTCCGGAAGCCTTAATTATGCTTTCACCAAGCCTGCCGGGAGCTGCCGCATGGCCTTTCTGATATTTCCATAGGGAACTCCCATCCTTTCCGATTAACGACAAAACTAAACGCTTGCATTAAGTTAATTAAGTATTAATATGAATGCTATGGTAACTCAACTTTCCGGGTCGGTTCTATGTTCTTTGGCTATGATAAAGTTTTTCCCACCATCCGCCGCCGGTTGTCCATCCTGCTAGCTACCTTTTCTGTTGGTTTCCTCACCATCACTTCCGCCCATGCCGCCAATTACTATGTCGCCACGAATGGCAGCGACTCCAACCCGGGGAGTGAAGCAGAACCCTTTAAAACTATTCAAAAAGGAGCTGATGTTGCAAAGGCAGGCGACACGGTCATGGTGCTGCCAGGAACTTATATCGGAGCGATTACAAATAAGAATGATGGCACAGCTTCTGCACGAATTCGTTTTGTTTCAAAGGAAAGATGGGCTGCAAAAGTTGCTGCGCCTAGGAGTCCAATTCTTTGGAGGAGTATTGGGGATTATGTTGATATAGAAGGATTTGAGATTACAGGTAACACTGGTGGCACAAGCAATACTTATATGGGCATTATTGCATACGGCACATATTCTCGTATCATGTATAACCACGTTCATAATATTAGAACAAGTGATTGCAATCGTGGAATAGGTATAGATACTTCAAGTTATGACACGAATTTTGGTACCGAAGTCATTGGAAATTTGATTCACGATATAGGTGGTAAGTCGTTTGCTGGATGCGGTGGTTCTACAGACTCAGCAACACATGATAGAGGGTATGGTATTTATCTTGCCACTCAGTTTGCCAAGGTTCAGAACAACATTATTTACAACTGTGGTGCATACGGGATTCATCTCTGGCATAAGCCCGATAATTCAATCATATCTCATAACCTTATTTTTAACAGTAGAATGGGGATGACAATTGGGGCGGGCGATTCGCCTTTTACCGGAACAGGCGATGGGATAATTGTTTCAAATAACATTGTAATGAATAGTGAGCTGTACGGTATAAGACCATATGGGAAATTAGGTCCAAACAGCCGATTTATAAATAATATCACATATAACAATGGTATAAATGAGATTAGGAACGCCAATAGCGCACCTCCATCCAGTATGTTATTTGATAATTTGATAGGCGTTGATCCTAAACTAGCTAATTTAGCTGGTGGCGATTATAAATTGTCTGCTGGAAGTCCTGCGATTGATGCCGGAACAACTCAATGTAATTCAAGCGTACCGAGCTGTGTTCCTACCGAGGATTATTGGCAGGGTTCAAGGCCTTTTAACGCAAAATATGACATAGGCCCGCATGAGTTTGGCTCTACACCAAAATCTGCTCCTCCGCTAATACCTCCAACAGGCGGCTTTGTTCCGGTTGGTTCTTTTCCTTCATCCGCTCCCGTTTTGAGAGGTCCTGACGGACAGATTTGCCCATCTGGGTATTTGTAACCCCTTCCCTGCCGTAATCTACTTTTCTACTTTTCCTCTTCTAGGGGTTTTGCCAGTACCCGTTCGACATATAAACGCGATAACCTGCAAACGGAACAGGCAATGGAAATATTTTGGACAGGGTGGCGGAAACGCTATCAGGAACGAAATATAAAAATTGCACTGTTCTACTAAGCTCCGTCCTTGAAAGAGGGCGGGGCTTTCTTTTTGTGCTGTTTCATAAGTGGTAACTTCAGCAACATTTCCCGAAGCCCGCATAAAACCTACCGCTTGACTGGTGTATAAGTTTGTTTCACATCAGTCGAATATAGATTTACGTCGCCAGTTCCGTTCGCCATTGCCCGGCTTTTCACCTGCGGGCGGCCTTCCCTAAGGACAAGGAATCGGAACAACGCTGACGTTGTGGTCGAAGACTCGCCAGACCATATCCGTTGTTCCCCGGACTGAGACGTCCTCTGCATGGCACTGATTGGAAGCGAATCGCGTCTTGAACCGAACTATATTATAGATTCCTGACGGATAGCCTTGCGGAGAAGTAACTTCATGATGACCTATTTGGGTTCGGTTTAAAACTTCGCCAAGCGGTTGCCTACCTCCTGAGTACGAGGCCTTATACATGTCACGGTCTCTCGCTATCGTTGCCTTGGCTCCTGAATCGAGTAGATTCCATGCGTCATCGATTTCATTCTTGTCAATCTTTGACAAGTACTCCATTACTGCGGGGATGGGAGATACTTTAGGAGGTTCAAACTTGGCGACAGACTCCACAAGCGCCGGTTTGTTCAAGAACACAAGTAGAAAAACTGCAAGAGCACCTCCAGCGCGTGCGTATGGCAGCGTGACATTGAGAATACCTGGAATTACCGCACCAATTCCTGCGCCGGCTAGGGATGTAGTCACCACAAAAACCCACTGAGAGAACGGAGATGGATTGGGTACGTAATAGGCAAACACCAGCATCGTCGTTAGAAATACAATCCCGAATACAAAAGCTAGAAATGCGTTTATATCGACTTTACCTCGAAGAAATGAAGTTGCCATCGTTTCCTGGTCTCAAACACCAATCGTTCCTAGATGACCTGCGGCTCTCCTCGTGTCTTGACTAGTGACTGCAAGGCCTGCTAGATCGACGGTCCTACGTGAATCTGTCTAAATGGAGCAGTCATGCGCCACAACCACTCTTTCTGGCTTTTAGCTGTTTTGTTGATATCGTTTTTGCTACCGGAGCGTGCAGATGCTCAAACTTGCACCGCGCGTCACGCGAACGGCAAATTTGTGCCGGTTCGGGAGCGAACAGGGATGAGCATGTTTTGGGCTCATGCATCTTATGATCCGGATGGGTGGCCGTCTATAACATACGGTCCAACGTTCTTCCAGCTTCCCCAAATCATGCAGGAACTGACGGTTCTTCATGAGTGTGCCCACTTGGTTGAACAAACAACCAATGAGTTTATCGCGAACTGCAAGGCTTTAAGCATCATGCGTCATCAAGGTCTGTCGAGTGCAGAAGAGGAATACATTGGTCAGTTTCACATACAGATAGGTCCGCTCCCCCCACAGTATGGGGGATCTGGGGCCGCGTTCTGGGCTGGAACGCTGCAAATGTGTCACGGACATTAGATGAGTGAGCATTGGGTTTCTGCGGTATAACTGTAAATTTACTGCAACCTCCAGCGCTCATATTTTGGATATGGGCTCGCTGTGCCGGAGAGATTTTACTTAAAATTCAAAAGCCTAGTCAATAATTCGTACTGTCAGGCTGCCAACACGTCATCGAAGGTCTCAAGCTTCCTACCCATCCCTTGGCCATATGCCGCACTAATCTAATACCGCACCCGAAACGTCGGGGAGTCCTCCGGCTTGGTCTTCCGCCGATCGTAGAGGCGAGTGGTCGAAACATTGGCATGGCCGAGCCATTCCTGCACCTTGGCAATGTCCGCTTCGTGCGAAAGGGCATTGGTGGCGGCCGTCGCTCGCATCGAATGCACACACAGCCCGTTGACCTCGATGTTCAAGCCGGTGTCCTGTCCGTATTTCCTCACCACGTTCCGATAGAGAGAATTCGCATTTAATGGTCTATCCAGCTCACCCGTGCGATTGTTGCGCACCGGGCGGAACAGCGGACCGTCGTTATCGTCGCCGTGACCAGCTAGCAATAGATAGCTTTCGATCAACCTTTGCGCCTGCGCGTGTGCCGGCACAAAGCGAATCTTCCCGCGCTTGCCTTTCACCTTGAAGTGGATCACGCCCTGGCGGCTCTGCAGATCCTTCACCTTCAGACTGCACAGCTCTTCCCGGCGCATGCCGTGATAGAGCAGGGTGGCAATGATCGCCCGATCGCGCACGCCCTTCAGCGTGTCCTCCGGCGGTGCTTCCAGCAGCCGCCGCGCCTGGGCATCGGAAAGCGCCGGAGTGCTGCCTTCATTGCTGTTCACCATCGGCCGTTTCACCCCGTCAACCGGGTTGCCGGCGACGGCGTTTTTCTCACACAAATACTCGAACAGCGAGGAGAGGGCGGAGAGCTTGCGCCGGATCGTCGGCGGAGACAGGTCCCGCCGTTCCAGCAATTCCCGCCAGGCGATGACATGCGCCCGCGTGACCGTGCGAAATTCTTCCGGCCGTGTCAGTCCGAGAAATTGCGAAAACTCGCCCACGTCGAGTTTATAAGCCCGGCGGGTTTTGTCATTGGTGATGTTCGCCAACCATTCGAGCTCCGGCGGCACCTCGGCCAGGTGGGCCACCTGCGCTGGTGTCAGTGCGCCTTCCTTATATAGAACCACCTCGCTCATCCGTCTCCCCTGCTATCCATTCCTAACATGATAATGTCTTTTATCATGTTAGAATGCAATTATTTTATCGGTCGCACATAGAAAGACACGAAACTCAATACCGCCCACCTCGCGTTCTATAATAAATAACTTTACGTCTTTTCATCAGGACGCCACCTCTCCTAGGATTCGCTGCGCGGTCAAGGTCATGTTGCAGATTTCTTCCCCATTAACCCGAATAAAAGGAGGAGGTCATCAATTCTGGCATTTTCGCAAATGATGCGGGAAATATTTTCTCCAGAAATTAGACGTTTGGCATGACTGCAGAGGAGGTCGGCTACTATTACCCCTTGCTGGAATTTATCTGGTGGTGAGTTTCCTTTTCGCTTTGGAATTCGGTCTATCTGTTTAATAGTAAAATCGTATCCCTTTTTTTCTTTTGCTAACATTGCAATTCCGCGTCGTATATAGTCCTCAAACGCTGTTCTATGTTGCCCTGTTAAATCCCTTGGGTCGTGGCATACGTCAATTAAAGCTGATTTAGTAACGTTATCTCCTAGCCAGCGCAGTGCTCTCGCGATGGCACACACAACAACGATTGACCAAACGTTGTCGTTTGCCGCCATTTCTGGGATGTCATCGGTATAATGCGTGACTCCGTCATAGAATTCCGTGTCGGCATACATGACCACGCCTATTCCATTCCCTTGAATCAGCAGCTTAGAGATTAGCCGTAGCTGTTTAGAGGCACGGATTTGTCCAACTACTGCAGCCTCCTTGAAATGATTTATCCAGCCATCCTGTTCGGTAACTATTGCACTCACAATAGTTCGCCTACGATGTTTTGTTTGCTTAGGCTGTTCATCAATGAAGATATAGAATTCTGGTTTCATACCGACAATCGAGCAGCGCGACAGTCGCTACTTTTCAGCTAGCTTTTCAGCAGCAGTTGCTATACCCGTTAACAACATTTTCCCGCGCTCCTGTGTCTCTTTCGGAAGCTCCGTCCACTTGCTCATTGCGCGAATATCGCTTGCGATCCGCTTGGCAATAGAACCTTTGTTGAAAGGAAGATTGTGGCCTTCAAAGAATCTCTCTACTCGTTTCACCAATTGCCCGCCCTTGTTGAGGGCAATATTTTTGACACCAGCAGCAGCAAGCTGTTTATCGTATAGATTCTGGACGTACTTAAGATAGAAGTCGTCTAGGAATAAATCCTCGATTGATGCCTCACCTGGCAAATTCCATACCTCTCCGAGTCCAAGAGCTTCAGCCGGTCTATCATGGTATCGGGTCAGCCATTTCTTTACGAATTTATCCTTCGCTGTCGTTCCAGACTCATCCGTATCGTACAAGGCAATCACACCTAGTTCCTGCCCAACCATAAAGGTGGCAATATAGGTCACTTCCGATGCGCCGCCAGCGGGAGTGATAAGCATGTCATCAGGCATCGTCGTTATCCCTGAACGACTCGCCAGATTAGACAGTGCCGAAATCAACCAATAATCGTCCACACCTTCCACCACAAGATTTCGATCGGCTACCAGATAACTGGTACGTCCACTAATTCCTAGTGCAGCTTGAAGCGTTAACTTTCCCTCAGGCTGTGTTTGTGTGAGATCATCCGTGACTACCATGCCATTCGACGTCTCACTTAAAATGCGAATCCGATCGGGTTCCTGCAGGTCAATCATAAATGGAAGGTGCGTCGAGTATATAAGCACATTGCCCTTGGCATATTCCTCAAGCCTCTTCAGCAGATCTTGCTGCCCTTCAGGATGGAGGTGTAATCCTGGCTCATCGAGTAAGATCACACATCCCTCGAACGTCCCTTTTGTTTGATGCATCAATAAAAGATCGAATGAAAAGAACCATTGAAACCCTCGCGATCGTTCTTCTAATTTGATTAGCGCTTTGTCATTAGGATCACGGATGAACGTGAAAAACTGTTGTCCGTCGGCGTTAAAATTAACATCATATTTCAGTTGCCCCCAGTGCCCCTCGATCTTTCTACTAAGCGTTGAAGCTCCGTCACTTAGGTCGTACTGCCGTTCTTCCTTATCTGTATCATTTCCTTTCTTGACCAATTGATCGAGATCCAAACCTGACAGGGCTAGGATTGTCAGCAGTGCTTCATCATCAGGAGAGGGCTTTTTCTTGGTCTTACGTTGCTGTACCTCATTAAGTATAGCCGTGCCCTGGAACGACTTATATTCATCCATGTAAACAAAGCTCGGAATTTTTCCAACAATGTAATCATGAGCCTTATGGTGCACGGTTTCTGTTTTTTGCAATTCGCGAACAATGTTATTAAGTTGTGCTTTAAACTGTTCGGTAAACTGCCCCTCATTTTGATGATGTGGTTCTGTTCCCCCACCTACCCGCACTGCTTGCAGCCTCGTAGACATGCTATCCGGGAATTTGGCTAGCTCCGTGAACCGCCCCTCTGCGGCCAATCGACGTGCTTCCGCCATAACTGCTTCTGCTTCATTTTTAAACTCTTCCGTCACTTGATCTGGCAGCTTTGGAAGCTTTCCCATCGCCGCATCAATGTCGTTCGGGTGCAAGCTGTCCGGAAAATGGTCTGAAGGGAATAGCGCTTCAAATTCCCCGGCATAGTTTTTCGTAATCTCTAACACGTCAATCTCGATCGGCTTTCCTGTGATTTCTGAAAGCTGCTTATTTTCTGCTGCATCTATTTTGAAACGGGTGCGGCAGACAATCTGCTTGTCTGTACGCTTATCGCGATGTGCCCGTGGCCACTCTCGCTGGATGTCATAAGGCTCCGCATGAAACGGGTTAAACTTGTGAAGCCCTCGAAGCAAGGACGTTTTCCCAACCTCATTCTTCCCCACCAGAACTGTCAGGTCAGTCACCCTCACCCACTGTGAGTCGAGGATCGACTTGTACATTTCTATTCTGAATTCCGAGAGCTTCATGTGCGGTTATCTACTTTATGCAGTCAGGGCGTCGATTCACCTTAGGAAGGGACGGCCGTAAGCGTAAGCCGTCGCACATGAACGTGTTTCGCTCGCTTGCGAGTTTGGGCAATGTCATAGGACACCTGCATCCGCATCAGGGTATCCATCTTCACACCGAATGCCTTTTCTAGTCGCAAAGCCATCTCTCCCGATAAGTCCGCCTTGCCATTAAGCAAACTTGACAGCGTTGGTCGTGACACGCAAAGAGCTTTGGCGGCCGCCGTGACGGATAGTCCCGCAGGCTCTACAAGCTCACTGCGGATAAAGTCTCCGGGGTGTGGCGGGTTTTTCATAGTCATATTCTGTTCCTCCTCTTCTAATGGTAGTCCTCTAAATTCACGTCGCAAATTTCTCCCTCTGCATAGTCAATGCGGAACGTGAGGCGTCGGTTACGGGTAACGCTCA
Organism: uncultured Nitrospira sp.; assembly: GCA_902500705.1. GTDB lineage: Bacteria > Nitrospirota > Nitrospiria > Nitrospirales > Nitrospiraceae > Nitrospira_D. The sequence goes on along the minus strand of CABVRR010000010.1, from coordinate 38,078 downwards.
GGCTCCATGTCCCTTTGCGGTCGCCGGTAAGCGTATGGACTTTCCACGCTGGAAGCATTCGCAATTCGTCAGGGTCTTGCATATCGTCCATATAGGCGAGCATTTTGCGTAGCTTGTCCACGGTGTCAGGTGGAACGCCCCGCCCGCTATCTTCGCTGTAGAGACGCTTCAACCCCTTATGCACAAAGTTCCGTATCTTCATCTAACAACCGTAGCCTGTAACCTAACACCTGTCAATGACATTCTTGTGAGTTCTGATGCCTCTCTCAAATCTCTATCCCTAAACCGTTTTATCGCCTAGAATTATCGCTATGTGCGGAAGATATACACAAACAGCAAGCCCTGAAGTCATCGCCGATCAGTTCAAAATCGATAAGCCGATACCTTTATTTAGAGCGAACTACAATATTGCCCCCACGCAGAATGTGGTTGCGATCCGGCTGAAACCGGAATCCGCCAAGCGGGAGTGCGTGTTACTCAGGTGGGGATTGATTCCGGTATGGGCAAAAGAGGCGAAATTCGGCAACCAGTGCATCAACGCCAAGTGCGAAACGGTGGCCGAAAAGCCCGCGTACCGCTCCGCCTTCAAAAAACGCCGCTGCCTGATTGTGGCCGATGGGTTTTATGAATGGCAACGGGTGGGAGAGCGCAAACAACCGATGTGGATAGGGCGCAAGGACAAGAAACCCTTCGCCTTTGCCGGACTGTGGGAATGGTGGCAACCGCCAGCGGGAGAGTCAGGAACGACCGCGCCGCCGATAGAATCCTGCACGATCATTACTACGGAACCGAACGAGCTGATGTCATCAATACATAACCGTATGCCGGTCATCCTCCCCTCCTCCAGCTATGAGCAGTGGCTAGATCCGGCCGCCCCAGCAGAACCGCTCAAAGGCTTGCTCCGCTCCTATCCCAGTGAAGAGCTGCACGCCTATCCGGTGAGCCACATGGTGAACAGCCCGAGAAACAATGCGCCACAATTACTTGAGCCAATCCCGGTTTAAGGATAGACTCCCTCCCCTATGACCGTGGAAACCATTTACGCGCCCGACCTTGCAACACGCTATAAGCTGCCTATTTTCTTAGGACGGCTCCCCGCTGGCTTTCCTTCACCCGCCGATGATTATTTAGAAGGCAAGCTCGATATTACGAAGCATCTGGTCAAACACCCGGCTGCAACCTTTTATGTTCGCGTTTCCGGCGATTCAATGATCGGGGCAGGGATTCATTCCGGCGATTTGCTGGTTGTGGATCGCTCCTTGGAAGCCAAGAGCGGCAATGTCATCGTGGCGGCGTTGGATGGAGAACTGACGGTCAAACGCCTGTACCAGAAGAATGGGCTTCTCCGCCTCCTGCCGGAAAACCCGGATTATCAGCCCATAGAGATTAAGCTTCAGCAGTCATTCGAGATCTGGGGAGTAGTCACCAGCGTCATTCACCAGCTTTAGTCATGTCACCCGCCTCCCCGCCCGTTTTCGCCCTCGTCGATTGCAACAATTTCTATGCAAGCTGCGAGAGAGTTTTCAATCCCAGGCTGAACGGCCAGCCAGTGATTGTGCTTTCCAATAATGATGGCTGTGTCGTTGCCCGCAGCAACGAAGCCAAGCAACTTGGAATCGGCATGGGAGTGCCGGAGTTCATGGTGCGCGACACCATCCGCGCCCACCGCGTTCAGGTATTCTCATCGAACTACGCGCTCTATGGCGATATGAGCCAGCGCGTCATGGAAACCTTGCAGCAGTTTTGCCCCGATTTAGAAATCTACTCGATCGATGAAGCATTCCTCAGCCTCTCCGGTTTCCGCTCAAAGAACCTTTCCGAATATGCCGGGACTATCCGCTCTACGGTGAAGTGCTGGACTGGCCTGCCCGTTTCCATTGGCATTGCCGAAACTAAAACCCTGTCGAAGATTGCCGGTGGCATTGCCAAGAAAACCCCCGGCGGAGTGTTTGACCTGCTCACCTGTTCCGACCGGGACAGTGTGTTAAATCAGACCGCCGCTTCCGATGTCTGGGGAATCGGGAAAGCACGCTCGCAGCTCCTGCACCAACACGGCATTCACACCGCGTTACAGCTATGCCATGCTGACGAGCAGTTCATCAGGAAGCATATGGGGATTGTGGGCTTACGTCTGGTAATGGAACTGCGCGGCATATCCTGCCTTGAACTGGAACAATGCCCGCCACCGAAGAAGGGCATAACCTGCGCCCGCTCCTTCGGTAAGGCAATCACCCAGCTTCACGAAATGGAAGAAGCGGTATCGAACTATGTCACGCGGGCGGCGGAAAAACTGCGGGCGGAGGAGCTGGCGGTTACTACTCTCACGGTCTTCCTGCACACCAATCAATTTAAAGAGGTTGAGCAGTACAGCAATTCGCTCACGCTTAAGCTGCCGGTCGCCACCGACACCACCCACGAATTAATTACAGCCGCCTTGCAGGGCATTCGGAAAATCTGGCGCGACGGCTACGCCTATAAGAAAGCCGGTGTGATGTTTGTCGGTCTCGTTCCCGCCAGTCGGGTTCAAGCCGATCTCTTTGACGGCAAGGATAGAACACGCTCGAAGAAGCTCATGGCGGCCCTGGATTCGATCAATGAACGGTTCGGTTCGGGTACTCTGCAATACGCATCGAGCGGCATCGCCAAGGAATGGAAGGCAACCTTTAACCGCCGTTCCCCTGCCTTCACTACCAGCTGGGATGAATTGCCGGTTGCCCGCTAGCCTGTTCCCGTCATAGTTACCGCCCACTTCCTGCACATCTTTACCTTGCCGAGTGAAGGACAAGCCCCCTACATCCTTCCAGCTTGTTGCCCACTGTGCCACCGGCACGTCGCGGCGCAAGCGGAATTTTCCCCGCCTTTGGCTTCCTCGCGGGAAGCACAAAATTCAGCTTGGCGCGGCTCGTTAGGTCCGTCGGCTCTCTTTGTGGTCACAAGGAAGGATGCATCCCGCGTCCTCCACCACCACAAGGAGATGTGTATGACTAGTGTTCTTAGCAAAATTGAAGTAACAAATGAGGTATGGCAAGGCGATTGTCTGAAGCTGCTGCCGACGCTTCCACAGCATAGTGCCGATTTTATTCTCACCGACCCGCCGTACATCACCCGCTATCGTGCGCGTGACGGCCGCCGCGTGCCGAACGACAATAACGATGCCTGGCTCAAACCGGCATTCGCCGAGATGTACCGTGTCCTGAAGCCCGATAGCTTCGCGGTGAGCTTCTATGGCTGGGCGAAAGCCGACCTTTTCCTGACCGCATTCCGCAGTGCCGGTTTCCGTGTCGTGGGACATCTGGTCTTTCCGAAACGCTACACCTCCAAAACCCAGTTCGTGCGCTATCAGCATGAAGCCGCCTATCTGCTGGTCAAGGGCAACCCTGAGCCGCAGGCGATCATCAGCGATGTGCTCGACTGGACGTATAGCGGCAACAAGTATCATCCGACCGAAAAACCGCTGCCGGTACTCACTTCTATGATTGCCGCATTCACACCAGTTAACGGACTGGTGCTCGATCCCTTCGCCGGTTCCGGTTCCACCTTACTGGCTGCCCGCTCTTGTGGCTTCCGCTATCTCGGCATCGAGCTGGACGCGAAGTATCACGCCATTGCCTGCAAGCGGCTGGCGCAAGCTAAAGCGCGACTCCTTGCCGCCTAAAGCAGCGTCCGCAACCCCGCAGGGTTTCGGCCTTGCGGGTTTAAAGGCAGCACCCCCAATCTGCATTGACTCGGCACCTTTCCTCTGCGATGAAATCCCATGCGCACATGTTTTCCTGCACACACCGCCATCCTGGTCATTGCCGCCGCCCTTTTTCTCCTGACGGCAACGGCTTTCGCAGACCCCATCACCGCCCGCGTGGTCAGCGTCCATGACGGCGACACCATCACCGTCCTCACTCCGGATAAACGCCAGATCAAAATCCGGTTCGCGGAGATCGACGCGCCAGAGCTCGCACAGCCCTACGGGAAGAAAGCCAAACAGCTCCTTGCCCGGATGGTCTTTGGCAAGGATGTTTCAATCGCGCCCATGACCACCGACAAATACCGGCGCATTGTGGCTCGTGTCTATCAGGACAACCGTGACATCAATCTCGCTATGGTGCAGAGCGGCGCGGCATGGGCATACCGCAAGTACCTCACCGACCCAGCGATTCTGGAAGCCGAAGCTCGCGCCAGGAACGCACGAACCGGACTCTGGGCCTTGCAACCCGACCAGATTATGCCGCCGTGGAAATGGCGACACGCCACGCGACGGCCTGCCAGGATATCTCCCCGCTAACCCGCTGATCTTTCTCCCGCGAGGTCCGCGTCCCTTCCCTGACTCCTTTCGTCATCCGTCACCTCAAGGCGGGGATCTTCGCCGATCGCGCCATCCGGTCAACGGCCTGCCCGCGCCAGCAACCGTGTTGGCCGTTTCCTTATCAGTGACCGGACGGCTTCTCCGACCGGCGGGTGGCTCCCCGTAGTGACGCAAACAACAAAAGGAGAAAAATCATGGGACTCGATATGTACCTCACCGGCGAAAAATACCTGCTCACCGATTACGAAAATCCGGCTAACAATCTCACCGAGGACGGCTTTCCACTGGAGCGCAAATTCGTGCGCCTCGGCTACTGGCGCAAGCACCCGAACCTGCACGGCTTCATCGTCGAAACCTTCGCTCTCGGCGAGGACACGTGCCAGCAAATCAACCTCGACACCGATGACATCGAGCGTATCATCGAGGCGGTCGCACGCGATGCCCTCCCCTACACCGACGGCTGTTTCTTTGGCCGGTCGGACGGCTCGGAAAAGGCAGATGACCTGCGCATCCTGAGTGCCGCGCTGGAGTGGCTCCGCACCCCGGAAACGAACGTCTGGCGCGGCGTTTACTACCAGGCAAGCTGGTAAGGGAGGCCGCCATGACTGTGATCGACCTGTCCCCGCAGCTTGAAGAAATCCGCCTGAAATATCCCGAATATTGGCGTTCAGCCGACGCGCTGCGGGAATTGCAGGCCCTGTGGGGCAACCCGCCGTGCAACGGAGTCGGCGTCCTGCCCACCGATGAGGAAATCACGATCCAGCTGCAACCGCAGTGGACGGCTTCCGTGCGAATCGCCCGCGCCCCGAACGGCTGGTACGCCTTCGCGCTCAGCTACGCCTATGGCACTGGTGGCGCTGGCGCGGCTGTTTCGGTGTGGAACGACACCGCCTATACCAGCCGCCAGGAAGTTCTTGAGGCGGGAATCCGCACACTCAAGCTCGCCTATGAGCGCCTGCTCGACTGTCAGAACTTCCCGCCGGAAACCCAGAAAACTAACGCAGCCAGGATGATTGCCCTGCTCGATCAACACCTGCTCCAGTCCAGGCAACTCTCCCTGTTCTGATTCCAGCCGCTAGGTCCGGCATTACCCGTTGATGTTTGCCCTAGCCTCTCCATCGCGCTGCTCCGTGATCGTCGTTTCTTCGCCAAATGCACGCGCCGCTTTTTTCTGCCGCGCTTCAACACAGCCATGACCGCCTGTTGTTCGCCGTGACCGCTTCCTTTCACCCGTCCGCCCTCACCACGAGCCAGCATGTACTTGTGACCTTGCCGCTGCCCTGCCCCTCATGGCTGCAAGGGCGGCCCGCACCAGTGACCGTGTGAACCCTTGCATCCGGTTCAGTGCGCGGCGTTACGGGAGTCACAAGGCTGGCAATGGTGCCCGCCGGAACATGAAAGGAAACAAACTATGTCATACGAAAACAAAAAACCGACTCACGGCGTGTATTCAATCCGCGCCTACACAACCGGCAACGAGCAACGCTCCGAATGGACGAAGCTGGGCGTCGCCTGGGCGCATCGCGGCGGGAAGGGCTTCAATATCAAGCTCACCTGCCTGCCGCTCGATGGTGACCTCACCATCTATCCCCTGGCCGACCGCAAGGGCGAGGAGAGTTAAGCTCCGCAGAGCAAGCGCATAACCCGCAGGGCTTCGGCCTTGCGGGTTTTCTTTTGCGAACGTCCGGTGACTCGCTCCCCTCCCCGACTCTGCCACATGAGCATGGCCGGTTCTTCGTGCTTACGGGTTTTCGTGTCGCGGCCTCCTTGCGTACCCCCAGCGGGCGGGGTATCGGCATTCTAGCCACCGCGCCTTGCTGTCAATGACGCTTTGTGGTTCCCCCTGAAGGTCTCCCCCAAAAAGCTATGACAGCCGCGGCTTTTGCGGCGGCTCTTTGCCTCTGACGCCCCCGCCGTGGGGGTAACAATTTATAAGGAGGCATTTATGAGCAACACGAAAACCCTAACAGCCGAAGCTCTTCGCGGGTTCTCTGGCAGTGAGACGTGGTACCGGCACTCGCTGAACCGGAAAGTGCTCTACACCGAAGGGGCGCAATATCTGGCGGAACATGGCGGGGCCTACTGGCTACTCGATGCCATTGCTATTCCACAAGCACATGTCAACGCGGTTGCAGCGGAAGCGTTTCAGGTCTGGACACTGACAGTGAATCTCGACTCCACCGCCCTACTCACCTGTGATGATGGCAACGGCCGCATTGTGTACGAGCAATCGATACCGTTTACCGATTTCCCGTTGCCGGAAGTGAAACTTTACTTCTGCGACAACGTCATCATGCTGCCGGGCGAGTATTGACTCGCCAGACCCGCAGGGCTTCGGCCTTGCGGGTCTTCATAGCGTGATGCGTTTTATCTTCCCCCAATAGGGCATTGATCCAGCGACAATAGATTATTGTCGTAGTAGCCATCGGCATATGTACGCAGATAAGGAGATTTTCCAGGTTCCCGCACCACGCCTATATCAGACCGCTTTCCCGTTTTAGGGTCGCGCACAAAGAAGGTATTCGTCTTCGCCTCTATGCTTTCGACGACTTTCTCGCGTGGCCAAATCCACTGCGGCGGGTTCCCAACGTGGGTAATGTGTTCGTGCGGGCTTTGAGGGTTGGGTTTTCTGATGCAGGTGACTTGAACGTCTGCCATGATAGCTCTCCTCCTCTTGTTTATGCCATGATCGTAATTTAATATAAGACGAATTCGTCATTATCATGGCAAAATAAAAGGCCTCGAAAGGCAATGACGAATACGTCATCTTTAATTATACGGAGTCGTAATGCCAAAGTCAACTCACCCATCCGATGTCTTTCCAGACCGCCTGCGTTCTGCCCGAGAGTATCGGGGTCTCACTCAAGGTGAACTCGCCGACCGTTCCAATTTACAATCCTCGGCCATTTCTCATTTTGAGACCGGCACTCGCAAACCGTCTTTTGACAATCTACGGCTGCTTGCCGACACGCTCGATGTGACCACGGACTATCTCCTTGGGCGAGTTGATGAGTTCAAGGAACTAGCTGGTGCTGACCAACTCCATCGCCACTACAGCGAGCTACAGGATAAAGACCGCAAATTCGCTGACGAATTGATAACACTGCTGGCTAGTAAGGCTGCTGAAAAGAAAAAATGAGCCGCGATCCGTATCAGTTCGGCGCAATGATGGCAGAGCAGCTCCTCAAAGAATGGGGCATCACCACGTTACCTATTGATCCGTTTGCCATTGCGAAGGATCGTGAGATCACTGTGGCAGCAAAGCCAGCCAGCAATGGTGGTGTATCAGGCATGCTGATCCGTTTCGGTAATGATTACGCGATTGCTTATGCTACCCATATCGAGAATGAGCCATTCCAAAGATACAGCGTCAGTCATGAGCTAGGACATTACTTTATACCCGGTCACCCTGATGCCGTGCTTGGGGTGAACGACATCCACGAATCACGGGCGCAATTTGCCTCGAAAGATCGCTATGAAATGGAGGCCGATGGCTTCGCTGCTGGCTTATTAATGCCGCGCCGTCTGTTCGTTTCTGCGCTCGAACGCGCCGGTAGCGGACTGGCAGCGATCGAGGCTCTCGCTACCCTATGCAAAACCTCCCTACACGCTACCGCTATCCGCTTCGCTCAATGTGCGCCTGAGCCGGTTGCTGTCGTTGTCAGTATTGGCAACCGCATCGACCACTGCTTCATGTCTGAATCACTCAAAGCTGTTGATGGAATTGACTGGTTGCGCAAGCACGAAACGGTGCCGCGTTCCACACCGACATTCCGGTTTAATGAAAAAGGGGAGAATGTGCGGCGTTGTACCCGGATTGAAGAGACATCGAATTTGCAGGATTGGTTCGGCGGGCGGCGGAGCATAGTAATCAGCGAAGATATTATTGGTCTAGGCAGCTACGGCAAGACTCTGACAGTTCTTTACGATATTGCCGTTCCTGACCCAGAAGATGAAGAAGAAGATGATGAAGAAACATTGCGTGAGTCTTGGACTCCACGTTTTCGTCGCTAAGATTACACCTCACTCACTGTTGACCGCCCTTCTTTTGCCCATTCTTCTTGGCTTCCAATGGGCTTATAATTTTTTGGTATAGCTCAAACAGCAAGACCACTCGGTCGCTATCTCCAGAGAACTTCTTTTTTGAATAAGCCGCATCCACGGCGGCATCAAGCCGATGATGAGCTTTGACCAATTCCGGCGGCATGGTCACGGGGTCGTATAGGTCAGCCAGTGACGACGCTAGATGTTTGGAGCGGGCGTCCAGCACGATTTGTGCGGCTTCTTCGATGTTGTACCGTTGTTTATCGGTTACGTCTTCCGGCCAAGGGAAGTTGTTGTACACAATCCCGGCTGAATATCTATAATCGCTTTTCAGCCGACCACAGACCGAGCGCACCCATGCCATGTGCATGGCTGAACACATCACACCAAAATGGTAGATGGTTGAATTCGGCATTACATAAAGGAGATTGCTGGCAATAACATTGCCCGATACGAAGCCGACAGGAATATAGCTCCGCCGTTCTGAAGAGACTTCGGGGATGACAAGGTAGTCTGTTGATGGTTGCCTCAATTCAGCAAATACGGTTGGGGTATCAGCAAGCGCACGGGTTGGAGCTTTCTTACTATCCAGCCGCATGGCTCTAACTTTTTCAACCCTGCTAAGCACTTCCGGCATTTTTCGTAACTGGTCTGGTGGGCAGTCAATCAGCCAGAGGCAATATCGTTCAATGTTGTTGATGAATTCCTCACTGCCTATGAATCGCCTTACAAAAGGTGCGGCAGCTGGCTCCTTTTCCAGGAACTCATCCCGCTCAGTCGGAGTAAGCAACAAATTCCCGCCATCCGCTGGTTTGCTGCCATACACAAGAGGCGGCACAGAGCAAAGCGGATAACTGCGCCGCGAAGCTACCAAATCCGGGGCATCCACCAGATACGGGTTTATGTTTTTTGCCTTGAGTTCGTGCGGCTCGGACTGGATGGTTTCATAATCGAAAAGCCGCTTTTCCGTCGCGTCATGCAGCGCAAAGCCAATAATCACACAATGCACCGCTGCCTTGCCCCGCGCTTCACTCGACCACTGAAAAGTCCGGTGCGCGAAATGGATTTTCACTCCACGCTTGAGCATGTCCGGCCATAACACGCCGACCTGTTCGCCTTGGGTGATGGAATTTGTAGACACAAAGGCGGTTTTTATCGCTGGATTATCCGCCATGAATTCCGCCGCCTTGCGATACCACGGGGTGACGAAATCCAGCACTCCGGCTCCCGGCACATCATGGAAGACCCGCGCCAATTCCCGCTTTTGTTCCTCGCTTTGATATTGCTTCCCGCCAAACGGCGGATTGCCGAGGATATAACTTAGCTCCGACGGTTTCACTACGGTGCGCCAGTCCGTTTGCAGGGCATTTCCATGCAGGATGGTCGCCGATTTTGTTAAAGGGAGGCGTACAAAATAATTTCCGAATTCCACCGACACCTGCATGTTCATTTGATGATCCATGAGCCACATTGCAGTTTGCGCGATCTGTGCCGGAAACTCTTCAATCTCAATCCCGAAAAACTGGTCAACATCGCACAGGATATTGAAGGTGCCCACATCGAGGGAAAGAGCCTTAGCGTTTTTATAAAGGACGCGCAGAATATCCAATTCCAGTAGGCGCAATTCCCGATAGGCGATGACAAGGAAGTTTCCGCAGCCGCACGCCGGATCGAGAAATTTAAGGCTGGCTAACCGTTTATGGAACTCCTTAAGTTTATGCGATTGGCCTTTTACCCGCTCGAATTCTGCCCGTAGGTCATCCAAAAATAGTGGGCGGATAAGTTTCAGGATGTTTTTTTCCGTGGTGTAGTGCGCTCCCAGATTGCGCCGCAACTTCTGATCCATGACTGATTGGAACAGTGCCCCGAATATCGCCGGAGAAATCCTCCCCCAATCCAAGGCACAGCACTCTAGCAACATGTCACGCATTTCCCGATCAAAGGCAGCTATGGGCAACCGCTCCGCATAGAGGCTGCCATTGACATAGGGAAACGCCGCGAGCTGCTCATCCAGAGTCTTGAGACGTTTTTCTTTGGGACAGTTCAGCACTTCAAACAGGGTTGCCAGCCATTGTGCAAGGTCTTGTCCGTCTTCGGCGGTGCGCTGCTCAATAAGGTCTTGAAACTGCCGCCGCTCAAAAATGCTGGTGTCGTCGGCAAATAAGCAGAACAACAACCGGACAAGATAAACCTCAAGCTCATGCCCCTCATAGCCTATGGCTTTTAGCTTGTCGTACAGCCGCCCCATCCGTTCGGCGGCTCTGATATTAACTGGGTCTTCTTCCTTGAAGACCGTAGCCGTATATCCAGCGACAAAGCCGAACAGCCGAACATTTTTATAAAAATCCCTGGTGGTAAATTCGTGTTGCTTGTCTTCCTCAAGGTCATAGAGGCGGAAACGTGCGAAGTCGGAAACGAGAATATAACGGGGCAGGTCTCGGTCTTTGAGACCGGGGAAATAGTCCTTGGCCTGTTGAAATGCGCGGTTTAAATCCTTGCCGAGTGATTTATGCTCAACGAGCAGGATCCCTTTCCAGAGCAGGTCAATAAACCCGCCGTGACCGTCGGATTTTTTAACTGGCTTTTCGAAGGTAGCAAGGCGGCGGCGGGAAACACCGAACACTGTGAAAAAAGCATCCCAAAAAGATTTGGCTTCGGCATTCTCTGATGATTCATCAGCCCATTCATGGGAGAATTTCAGGGCGCGGTCTTTAATCTCATTCCATGATAATGGCATATCCTGCTCATTATGATGTTCAGTGCGTAAAGGTTATCTTTCAGGAAAAACCACGGGGTTTCTCTTGGCAATCTCTTCCCCATGTTTTGTCATTGAGTTGCATTGAAAATCATTGAATGAGATTGAAGAGGGATTGAAGAACATTGAAGGGTACGGGTTAACGGCTTTAGATTCTTCGCTTTACGGATATAATTCAGCATTTTGAGTGCGGCGGCAGTTGCATCAAGACGTGTACGCTCGGCAGCTTCCACAAAGGCGTTTTCATGATTCGTTACGCGGAACCGGAGGCGATATAAGCCAGCGATCATGGCCTGACTACCGTTTGGAATGATTGCCAGATAGTCATATGGGTGCTCCTCCCAGTGTAAATCTTTCACCGTATCCAGATACCCCTCCCCAAGCCCTAGCTCAATTTCTGGTTGGACTGGCCCAAAGTGGCTTGGGCTCCCCAGATCACAAAGGATTTCGGCATCTTCAGGAATTTCACCGTATGGGTCTCCTGTCGTAAATTTTGCAGGCACAGGATTGCGATTCAGGAGAACAACCATTTCGTAGAGAAAGCCGGACGCTTGTAGAGCTTCGAGAGCTTTAAAACAGGTCTTTGAATTTGCATTGTCTACGAGATTCCACAAAGCGGTTGGTCCGACCGCGCTGATATTTTGTCCGCGAAGGACGCTGAATTGCCCGTGTGATGTCTCAGTCAACTTATAGTATTTCCACGGAAACTTATGCGGAGGAACTCCAAACCAGCGGTCTAGATCTTGGCCAGCATACATGGCCATTAATAGCCGTGCAGCCACATCTCCACAGTTCTTGAGCTGTTGAAGTGGGTTCGAGATAAATCCATCTTCACCATCCCCGAATACTAGGCCGCTTCCGAACCAGACTCGTTTATCGAGCGGTTCTCCGAAAGTCGGTAGCACATGCATGATTTTGCCACGTTCAGTCGGACCGTCTGGCAGCACTCCTCCCTGTTCTTTTAGCCAAGCTTCCCGTGTATAGACAAGCGGCTGTGTTGGAAGTAGCGGGGCAGAACTTGTTGTGACGATAGCGCGTTGTTTTCTCTTTCCCTTCGGTACCTGAAATGTTGGTGTAAGAATAACGACCGGAGTTGCTTCAGCAGCCTGAATTGTTGCTCGAATGGTGCAGAGCTTTGCAATCGTGCTCTCAGCACGCTTGCGGTTAAACCGGTCTTTGCCTCCGCCAACAGCATTTTGTATAGCGGTTACACTGGCGGAGCTGTATTGCCCGGAAGACTCAGTGTGAGCGGCTAGCTTGAGGTAGGCGCCGATAGTAACGGCATCGGCCTGAGCCTGGAGCAAGGCATTTATTGCGGCGTGGGGAACTGCAAATGATCTAGAGCCCTTGCCGCTATTCTTGCGGTCATTCATCGGTTTATTAGGCTGTTGTCCATCCTATAAAGTGCTATCTCATAATTGTTCATTTTCTCATAAATCCGGTAAGAAGTATTTGTTTTTTACTGCCATTTATCCGTGGAGACTCTTCAATACTATTCAAAAAGCTCGCTATGCGATCCAATCCGCGCAAGTCGAAGTGTGTCCGCATCGGGCTTGCGATAAATCAGCAGCAGGTCTGGCTTCAGGTGGCACTCCCGGTACCCCTTCCAGTTACCGCTTAACTCATGATCACGATTGCGGGGTGGTAATTTTTCAT
>CABVRR010000010.1:0-25226 GCA_902500705.1 uncultured Nitrospira sp. | reverse complement strand
GATTCGTAAGGACATCCGACTGTTGTCTTCAACAGCTACTCTAGGCATAACGACCTCTCTTATTTGCTGTACACATTGAAAGTGTACATTGTACGCCACAGCTTGTCAATGCGTTTCAATTCGTTTTCTTCACTTTCTCCACTCCTATAGCCATGATTTTGTTAATTAAGGTGGTTTCCCGCCCACTCGCTGCGGCTCGGCGCGCCCTTTTACGCCATGAGATTTGTAAATAGGTTCCACTCTCTTGTAAGGCGCAGGAGCGTACTTCACATTATTGATTCACCATACTTTCCTAGCTACACTTTCGTTGGGTAACATGAAAATATGACGACGGCAAATCGCCACTGGAATGCGATATTCTCCACCAAGAAGGACTTAGAGCTCGGTTGGTATGAGCGCGATGCCACACAGACGTTGAAGTTTATTGACCTTATCCCCGAGAACCATACTGCAACAATATTCTTACCCGGTGCCGGGACATCAGTTCTCGTTGAAGAGCTTTTGTCACGGGGGTCACGTCTAATATTGAATGACATCAGTGATGAAGCATTGGATAAGTTGAAGAAAAGAATTGGGCATGAGCAAGACCGATTATTTTGGCTGCATCATGATATATCCAAACCACTGCCTAAAGGCCTTCCATATGCCGACATCTGGATTGACCGCGCCGTACTTCATTTCTTGTTAAATGAAGAACAAATTGAAGGTTATTTTAGGAATTTACGTTCCCTCCTGCGGCAAGGAGGTTTTGTACTGTTGGCTGAGTTCTCGACCGTGGGTGCACCGAAGTGTGCCGGACTTGATTTGCATCGCTATTCTATTGATGAAATGACTAAACGATTGGGAGAAGAATTTGAGCTTATCAAGCATGAAGACTATGAATTCATCAATCCCTTTGGGGAGCCTCGGCCTTATGTCTATGCGCTCTATAAAAGGAAATAACGGACTGTATATTCCACGCCCTCACTACCTCTCCTTGATAGCAAGTTGCGGCGGATGAATTAAACATCGCTTTCCACCGCTTTTCTTTCCGGCGCACCACTGTTTCATAAGTGGTAACTTCTGAAACACTTCCAGAACCCGCATAAACATTGCCTCTTGACTGTTTCATAAGTCTGTTTCACATTCTCCCTGCATTTTTACCGTCAGAAGGAATCATTTTTTATGAAATACGGATATGCCCGCGTCTCGACCGATGACCAAAACACCGACCTGCAACTTTCCGCGCTGAAACGAGCTGGCTGCACTAAGAATTTTGTTGATGAAGGCAAGAGCGGTGCGACTCTTAGTCGCCCTGCCCTGCAACGCTGCTTAAAACAACTGGAACGCGGCGACACGCTGATAGTGTGGAAGCTCGACCGACTCGGGCGCAGCGTGCGCGATGTGGTGAACACCCTGCACGACCTCACCGATAGAGGGGTACAGTTCAAAAGCCTGACCGAGCAGATAGACACCACGCAACCGCTCGGCAAAGCCATGCTGCATATGGTGGCGTTACTCGCGGAGCTGGAGCGCGGCTTGATCGTGGAGCGCACGAAAGCCGGACAACAGGCAGCACGGCGGCGCGGGGTTAAATTTGGTGCGAAACCAAAACTATCGGCGGCTCAGGTTGAACATGCCCGTCACCTGATAGACCAAGTCAAGAAATCGCCCGGCGAAGTTGCTGCCTTACTGAATGTCAGCCGCCCTACCCTTTGGCGAGCGTTGCGGGGCTAGCACTACCGAGCAGCATGTGTTTAACCGCAAAGAGTACTTTTGAAAAATACCTTTACTCATCTTGAGATTATTTTGAAGAATGTGGCAGGATTTTAGTTGCCTGACATAATCCGTGAAGGGAGAGCGGTCATGGGATTCATCAGAGAACTGTGGGAATTTATGGAGGAGCGGAAAAAATTCTGGGTGCTCCCAATTTTAGTTGTTCTATCGTTAGTTGGCACATTGATTGTCTTATCTCAAAGCTCTGCCGTTGGTCCATTCATCTACCCTTGATCAGGGAGTCATGCACCTCGCCTGATCCAACCCAACTCGTGCTCACATCTAATAGGATTTAAGCACGGAATGAAGGAAGCACTCCTTGCTTTGCAACGTTACGATAAGTAGATTGATGGTGTTGGTGGTACTGAGCAAGTCGTCAGATTTTGTTATAAAATTCAACAGTTCTGAGGCATTCCCCTAGGGTTGCGATCTGCGGCTACGGCTCGGCGACCGCTGAGGGAAGGCTGTGTGTTCAACCGGTTCAGAGAGGCATTAAGATCAGAGACATGCGATACCGGCCTGAAATAGATGGCTTGCGCGCGATTGCCGTCATTCCCGTCATCTTCTTCCATGCCGGTTTCCAACTGTTTAGCGGCGGCTTTGTTGGTGTGGATGTGTTTTTTGTCATCAGCGGGTATCTGATTACGACGATTATTCTTGCGGAGCTTGAAGCCCGCCAGTTTTCACTCCTCACGTTCTATGAGCGCCGCGCCCGGCGTATTCTGCCCGCGTTGTATGTGGTCATGGCATCGTGTCTGCCCTTTGCCTGGTTGTGGCTTATGCCGAGTGATGCCAAGGAATTTTCGAGCAGTGCCCTGGCGGTATTGGGATTTGCGTCGAATATCTTCTTTTGGCGGCAGGGTGATTACTTCGATGCCTCAACGGAGTTAAAGCCGCTGCTGCATACGTGGAGTTTGGGGGTAGAAGAGCAGTTTTATGTGCTGTTTCCCATCTTTCTCATGTTGGCCTGGAAATTAGGGCGAAAGCGAATCGTCGTGCTTCTGGCAATCGTGGCGCTGCTCAGTCTTGTGCTCGCTGAGTTTGCGATTAGCAGGAAGCCGGATGCGACGTTTTTCTTGCTGCCCACTCGTGGATGGGAATTGGCGATAGGTTCCCTTATCGCGTTCTATCTGGAGGGGAAGGAGCGTGTCCAGTTTCCTCCCGCTCTCCATCAAATACTCAGCCTGGTTGGGCTCGGGCTGATCGCATTTGGGGTGCTGGCCTTTAGTGAAGAGACGGTGTTCCCGGGTTTCTCCGCTTTGATACCGACAGTTGGCGCCGGTTTAATTATCGTGTTTGGTTCGCCGGAAACATTCGTGGGGCGGTTATTGGCGAGTCGAGTGTTCGTTGGTGTGGGTCTTGTCAGCTATAGTGCCTACCTATGGCATCAACCGTTGTTGTCGTTTGCTCGCCATCGAGCTTTCACTGAACCGCATGATGTGGTTATCGTGCTTATTGTCGTTTTGACGTTCGGCCTGGCTTACGTCACATGGCGGTATGTCGAACGGCCATTTCGCCAGCAGAAGACGATTCCAAAACGATTGGTGTGGAGATGCTCGCTTGCGTCGGCAGTGGTCCTGGCTATGTGCGCAGTCGGGTTGCAGATCACGACGGCAGAGCAGCACGATCGGCTGAGGCGTGATGCGGATGCGCTGTCTCGCCTGCATACCTGCTTATTCGATCTAAAGCAGACGGTTGAAACACTCGTGCAGAATCATTGTACCTCGGTGCAGCCGTCGGCTATTCGGACAGCTGGAGGGCAGACTCGGACTTCGCCCGTCTATGTCTTGTACGGAGACAGCCTGGCGGCGAGTTTATACCCCGGCCTTGTGCGCGTATTCGGTGAGCGTGCGATCATTCAGCTCACCGGAACGTCTTGCCGGGCAATACGCATTGAAGGTGACCGGCGGTGCGAGAATTTCTATAACTGGTTTGTTGACTCGTATGTCCCCAACAATCGCATGGATGGGATTGTTGTCACAAGCAGCTGGCTAAAGACGTATGAGAAGCTTGGCGACAAGATATTTCGAGCCAAGCTCGATGCTCTGTTTGAGAAGCTGAAAGCGAAGCGAGTGATCGTCTATTCTCAGCCGGCGTCACTCTCACTAGATATTCATCGGTATGTGTACAAGCTTGAGAATTTTGGGATGGAAGTGCCGATCAATCTGGAGGTGGACGCCGACAATCTTGACGCAGTCAATGCGGCTCTGAATGAAGAGACGTCGAAGTTTGATTTTGAATTTATCGATGCCTCGCAATTATTCTGCTCGAACACTAAGTGCCTGGTTGCGAAGGATGGCATGTTTTATTTTTGGGATACGGTTCATTTAACCGAGCCAGGCTCCATGCTTCTGGCCAAAGTGACCTCGAGCCTCCTCTCAGGAATCTATCCAAACCAACTACGTAGGGGACAGGATAGGCCGATGAAAGACCGCATGTCTCCCACCGATGCGCTCATGGTTCGCAATCTGGATGGGACGATCCAATACTGGAGTGATGGGGCGAAGAAGCTGTATGGATGGGCCCCGCACGATGCACTGGGGACGACTTCCCATCAACTCCTCAAGACGGTGTTTCCTGTACCACACGATGTGATTGAGGAGGAGCTTCGCACGAAGGGACGATGGGAAGGAGAGCTCGTCCATGTGCAGCGTGATGGATCCAGGATCAGAGTGGCCAGCCATTGGGTGACTGAGCAATTCCCGGATTCTCAAGATGGGTCGATAAAAGTGATCGAAGTCAATAGCCCACTGACTGCAAGGGCGGTCATCAATTAAGCCATGTCAGTGAGGCAGCGAGATAGATCGCGCCAAGGAAATTGGCGGCGCGTTTATCGTAGCTGGTGGCGATGGCGCGGAATTGCGTGAGCCTCGCGAAAAAGTTCTCAATCAGATGCCGAGTTCGGTAGAGGCGCCGTTATTGTCGATCGCTCACGAGAGTTTGGTAGTCCGACTCAACGAGTGCCAGAAGGCTAAGGAGCACTGAAGAATGCATCAAGTAACGGACTCAATGCTGCAAACCACCGATCTGCCATCTGCGATTCACCTACTGCAGTGGGATGAACCTTGTCGTATGTCAGTATATTGGGGTCGAAATTAGTGTACTGATCGACAATCACGACAGGCGAGAGAGGAAGAGTCTTGGCCGCAGCAAGCGCCGGTAGCTTCGCATTGAGTTCCGGAATTCGTATACCACAGGCTTTGGAGGATGCGATCACCTGGGCTAGAAGGATGCCGACATGGGCATTGGTTGCCCGTAGAGTGTCGATAATGGCGTCCAAATTATCAACTGCGCTCTGGACAGTTTTGTTATGACAGAGATCATTGGTTCCGAGATGAATCAAAACGAAATCGGGACGTGCTTCGGTACTCCACTGTGCCAGGCTAACCAAAATGTCGCCGGTTTCAAATCCCCCATGCCCCTCGTGGTCCATATCGAAGTCTGTGTGAAGAGGCGGCCCGTCGAGCACTCCGCTCCGTGAGCCAACCAGGTCAATCTGATATCCACGAGCAAGCATGAGCTTCCACAGATAATACCGGTACGACGGCAGTCCCGTAGAAGACGCAGTGATCGAGTCGCCCAAAGGCATGATGCGAGCAATTCGTTGTGAGGGTGCAGGTGGCTCAGGTGGTGACGGTGCAGGTGGCTGAGGTGGTGACTCAGCTAGCGTGTCTGCCTCACCGCCGGAAGAGCAAGCCGAGAATCCGCTCAAGATCGCCGCGCTCAGAACGATGAGCGCTACACATCTGCAAGCTGTTCTTATAACCACATTGGGAAGAAGAAATATGGTCATGAACACTCTCTTTAGGTTCGAAGTTTCTAAAATAATACACAGTGAAACTATTTATTATTGCTGATTCCTGCACGAGAGCGCAACAATTTAATCGACCGGTGTAGCGAGCTTATCATCTGTCCGCTTTTGTAGCACATGAATGATGTTCGCGCAGTGGAGTTTTTCTCCTGGCGAAGAAAGCTATACAGCGCGCTATACAGGACAGTGCTGGGAGGAGAAAAAGAACTATCTTTGGATTAGCTTGGAAACCTAAACATCGAACTAGGGCGTGTCATCAATTAAGCCATGTCAGTGAGGCACCGAGATAGATCGCCCCAAGGAAATTGGCGGCGCGTTTATCAT
Source organism: uncultured Nitrospira sp. (assembly GCA_902500705.1). GTDB lineage: Bacteria > Nitrospirota > Nitrospiria > Nitrospirales > Nitrospiraceae > Nitrospira_D. Next base: position 19,336 of record CABVRR010000010.1, on the reverse strand, counting down.
AGCGGGTGGCGATGGCGCGGAATTGCGTGAGCCTCGCGAAAAAGTTCTCAATTAGATGCCGAGTTCGAATGAATGAGCGCCATAAGGTCTTCTTTGCGGAGGCCCTTCCAGTTACCGCTTAACTCATGATCACGATTGCGGGGTGGTAATTTTTCATCAACCAACACTTTTTCCACAATGACAGATAATAGCTGATCGATGTCTTTGCTGTGGCGAGGCGGGCTTTCACTCGCTTGAATGCGGAAACTCATTCAATCGTCCGCATTCAAATCTGCCATGAGTGCGTCTACACTGCTAAAACGTTTCCCCTCCCCTGCCTCTAGTTCGGCAATTGCCTTGCGGGTAGTTGCATTGGGTACTTTCACTTCAAAAGGCAACCGTCGCTCATTGGCGACGCGCATCATGAGAAGGCGAATCGCATCGGAAGTAGACAAGCCAATTGCAGCCAGTGCAGCTGCAGCGCGTTTCTTGGTGCGGGTATCAATGCGGGCGCGGACATAGGTATCAACGGTGGTCATGTGAAACTCCTAAACAAAAAACACCTGTCAAACAATGCCTGACAATGTCATACAAATGAAGTCACAAATGCACTACACGTCAAGCAACTTGTTTCCCTAGATTCCCTCCGGTGGATTCACTTGTTCCCTAATTACCTCTTTACTCCATTCAATAAATAGGGTATTGCATACTTCCATCATTATAGAAATCCACAAAGAGGTAAGTATGACAATAATAGCGGTGCTTAATTCAAAAGGCGGATGTGGCAAGACCACTATCAGCACCAATTTAGCGCGTTCGCTACAGAAGCGCGGCTACAAGGTTTTACTGGTGGACACTGACCACGCTCAAACAAGTGCGCGGGATTGGCATGCAGCGAAAGAAGATAATCCACTCCCCTGCATTGCGCTTGACCGCCCGAACAACTTTAAGAGCTTAACTAGTGTGGCAACGTCTTATGATTTTGTGGTGGTGGATGGAGCCGCCAAGTTGGAAGATATTATTGCAACAGCGGTGAAATCTTCCGACTTTGTTCTAATTCCGGTGCAGCCCTCTCCTTATGACCTGTGGGCTGCCTCCGACCTTGTTGACCTGATTAAGACCCGCCAGAGCATTACCGAGGGAAAGCCTAAAGCCGCATTTGTCATTAGTCGAGCCATAGACGGAACCAAACTCGGGCGGGAAATCCAAGCCGCTCTGGCCGAGTATGAACTTCCTGTCCTTAGCACCCCTATCACGCAACGGCAGATTTATGCCCAAACTGCCAGCCGGGGGGAATCCGTTATTGATTCCAAAAATACGGAAGCTATCGCCGAGCTGGAAGCAGTAATGGAAGAAATACTTAAATACGCAAATAACTAATTACATAAAGAGGTATATACACATATGAGCGACTTATCTATTAAACGCCCCAGCAAGACACAAACCACCAAAGAAAAACTTATGCAGGACGTAGCAGGAGTTGACGGCAACGTGAAAGTAAATTTTAATCTGCCGCGCACTCTTCTGAAGCAGACCAAAATCCGTTGTGCGGAAGAGGGGCGCAGCATGTCGCAGTTAGTCAGAGAGTTACTGACTACCTATTTGCATAAATCAACATAGAGGTAAGTGTATATTTACCTAATTACACACTTAGGTATTTAGAGAAGTATGTATGACTGATATTAAAGAAAATCAACAACTTACAAAACGACAGACTAGGCTTATAAACACGGCAGTGGAAATATCCCTTACCCCCACGACTGCAAAAGATGCCAAGTTTCTAGCTCGGCAGTTCGTACAAGTTACCCTTCCCCATCGTGACCCTAAAACACATGTCTGGTATCGCACCAACGGGAAGGCTGCGCTTGGCATTCAGGCAGGATTTAACTTTCGCACTGGCGAGAGTTACGGCTTGCCCTATGGTGTCATTCCACGTCTGCTGTTGTTTTGGATAACGACCGAAGCTGTCCGCACCAAGAAGTCACGCCTAGAACTCGGCGACAGTCTCGCTGCTTTCATGCGGCAAGTAGGGCTTGACCCAAGCAGGGGAGGGAAGAGAAGCGATGCCAAGAGGCTACATGAACAGATGCGCCGCCTGTTTTCGGCAACTGTGACCTTTTGCCTGCCGCTAGATGATAAAGCAGGGTACGGCCAAGAGGAGTTTGATATTAAGATTTCGAACCACCGCGTATTTTGGTGGAGCGCAAAACAGCCAGAGCAGGGGGCATTGTGGAAAAGCTATATTGACCTTACACCTGAATTTTATACCGCGATTACTGCCGCCCCAATTCCGGTTCACACCGAAGCTTTAAAAGAGCTCAAGAATAGCCCGCTAGCCTTAGACCTCTATGCCCTCTGCTGTTATGAAGCCTATAGAGCAGAGAAAAATGGAAAGGCGCGGTTTATTCCGTGGCGGGCATTGATGGAACAATTAGGAGCTAACTATGACCGAGTGGATAAAAACGACGGGGCAAAAGATTTTGCGCGTAACTGCCGTTTAGCCCTTAAGAAAATCAAACCTCTCATGCCGACCTTGGATTTTACTGACAAGAATGGGGGATTAACGATTCTATCGACCAGCTCACCAGCTATATCACACAAGTAAGTATAAACACTATGCTGATTTACCACACCAATGCCTTAACCATCAGACTTATAAGTATTATATTTTCCACAAAAAACTGTGAATAGGAAAGTTATCCACGCTGATTTACCACACCGCTGGAATGCTGATTTACCACACCAAGGGGCGCTGATTTACCACACCGTCCCTTTATATAGTCCTTTAATAAAATCCTGTAGTTTATCCGTCCCGGACTGTGGAAAACTTTTGTTATCTCGATTCGGAATAGGGGAGAAGCCAGAGGAGTTTGACCGCTAATGCTTTCTTCCAGCAAGCCGTTACACGGCATTGGAAGAAAGCTTTGGTTCTTTTTCTCTCACACAAGACGGAACAAGCGGAAAGAAAAAATTGCATTCAGATGAAGTCATGGCGAGGGGATAGGCTAAGGGATACCCTCAAAAGCTGTCGTTCGGCGCAGCAAACGGGTCTAGGAGAAGAGAAAAGGGCTTCGGGTAGGGGACGGACAGCAAAAATTTTTTCTACCCCCTGTATGCCTCTTTAAAACGTTTTTTGGAATCGTTCTAAACAAACTGCAGGAGCGGGGAGGGGCGATACCGTGCCAGAACACCGTATCCCGTTCGGCCATCACCGTCACGGTGCGTGACCGTGCGGGAGGCTAATTCGTCACCCTAGAACCAAAACATGTTCGGAGGGGTGCGGGGAGGCAGAGCCTTCCCGCCGGAGTAGATCGGCGGGCGGGCGCGACAGAGTTTTGCAACAAGTCACGCCCGTCACCCTGTTGTTTTTGATGAATCAGAGGGCTGTAATTTCATTGCCTACGAGTTTTCACGAAAAGGGGTACAGGGTGCGAACTCGGTCACTGATTGCATCATGCGGATACTGGACGCGGCGGAGAAAGCCGCAGGACAAGGGGCAGGGAAAGAAAGTGACCCGTTTTGGAAAAACACCAGTCGACAAATGTTGCTCTATGCGATTTCTGCGCTGTATGGGGCAACGGGCAATGTCACCGTCGAGGATATTGTCCGGTTTGTAACGACTGCCCCGACCAAACGCCCCACCACGCCCGAAGAATTGCAGCAGGTCGAAAAGAGTTTTGCCTTCCGCACCCTGAAGCAATTTGACACTGATCCAGTGTGCGAAGTTCCCGCCGATGTGAAGAAAGCCGTGAATAACTACTGGGCGTTGCAGTACACCGCCCTTGCTGAAAAAACCCGCTCCTCCATCCTGATTCACGTCACCAGCAGCCTCAACCGTTTTGCAACGGGGATGCTCAGGAAATGCTTTTGTGACAAGACGACCATCGTTCCTGAAATGTCCTTCGCCGGAAAAATCATCTTACTGGCGTTCCCGGTTCTAACGATGAATGAAGAGGCGATTGTAGCCCAGCAACTATTCCAGTTCCTCTGGATGCGGGCGGTGGAATCGCGCAATGGGCTGGGGGAACAATTTTCTGAGCGTCCGGTCTTTCTGTTCGTCGATGAGTTTCATTATTTCGTTCATAAATACTGGGATACTTTTATGAGCACCTGCCGCGATTCACGCTGTGCAGTGATCGCGATGACCCAATCCCTGCCAACGCTGTACGCCCAGCTTGGCAAAGATAGTGACGATTTTGTTGATGGTCTCACCGGAAAATTCACAGGCGGCATCATCTTCCACCTTAATTCCTGTTCGCGTAGCAACAAATGGGCAATGGAATTAATCGGTAAGGGCATCAAAATCCGCAAGACCGTGACCCACAGCGTCACCAGCGGCATGAACACCAACCGGGGCGGTAGCCAAGCTTCCACCAATGAGGGCTGGCATAAGAGCGAAGGCACTAACAGCGGCACGAGCGAACAGGAATATGAAGCAGACCTGCTCTCCGCCAACTATTTTGCAACGGAGCTGAAGACCGGCGGACCGAAGAATAATTTTGAAGTGACTGGCGTGTGGTTTTCCGCAGGTGCTCAGTTTCAGGAGCCGATACCGGGCACAAGCAGCAACGTACTTTTGGCAACCTTCACCCAGCAATAAGGAGGTTCAATCATGCGTCCTACACCGCTACAGTGGCTCGTTGCCTCCCGTTATACGTTTCCTATCTGGCTTGGTCTTGGGCTGTGGCTCTGGTTTTCGCAAGGCGGAAGCTGGGAGAATTTTACCAAAGACCAGCAAATTGCCTTTGTGATTCTGGGCGTGGTGTTCGCCTTTGTCTATATCAACTCCTTTCCAACCACCTATTTTTTCGAGCGGGAACAGGCTCTCTACAAAAAATCCGCTATCAGCCCGGAGGAACGCTGGCGGCGGCAGACCGTCTATCAAACCTTCTTCTTAGTGCTGATCGCGGCGGCACTCCTGTATGCGGGGTTTCATTACTGGAAGAGCACGCCAGAGCCGCAACCCGCGAGCTACAAAGCGGCGGCAGGGGTTGGCGGGGTCAGCCTCCTTGCCGGTGCTGCCTACGTCACCATCAAACCCTATTTTGTGAAGAAGCAGGACACAGCCTATAAATTTTATGTGTCCTGCCCATTACCGATTCCTACCCGCACACCATCAGCAACGCTGGAACTTCCTGACTACTGCCGGCGGGTGCTGACTAAACCACAGGTGACGCTATGAATAGCGACCATTTCAATTACGTGCTGTCCGTCCTGCCATTCCTGCCGTACTCGAAGGCGGCGGCAAAGTCTGTCCTGTCGCACAGTGCCAGCCTGTCCCTTGGGCTGGTGGCGTTTCTCATTACCAAAACCCTGAAAGGAGATGCAGCTATGCAATCCTCACAGATGAAAAAGCCGACCGTGAATGATTACCTGTTTGCTCATCCCCTCGCCCAACCCTTCTGGGTGTGTGGATTTGTCTATCTGTTTTTCAACCTCGCAGCAGACGGACTCGTAAACCCTTTGTTGGTGATGCTGGTGGTTGTCTTCTGGCTGCATTCCTTGCAGCACTCCCTCACGACGCTGCTTGAGTATCAAACCGCAGAAGAAAGGAAGGAGGTGTTGCCATGTGCCGAATTAGTAAAGACATGACGGGAAGTCAGATCATCCACGGCATCACATTGAAAGGAGAAATGAATCATGGGCTTCTTCGATAATTTTGCAGAGGGGTTAGCCTCTGCCATCGATGACATCCGCCACAATGTGGTTGAAGTCCCTATGTACGGGCGGGAAGTGACGGGCAATATTGAACTCCCGCAGGTGGAAGCCCCGCCCATTGAAGCTCCGAGTACAGGAGCCTATCAAGAACCCAACAGCAATATTATTAATGTTACGAATGCCCCTGACTGGGGTGTTTCATCCGCTGAAATCTGGAACGCTGAACCAGCTATGGAAATGCCCGTACAAGCCCCTGCCAGCTATCAGGAGATGATGCAGCAGGATGTAGGGAAGATAGAACCACCCGCACCGAGTCAGGACATGGAACGCTAGGAACGATCCCCTGCTAGGGCTTGCGCCCTGGCGGGGAGGAGGTGAACATCATGGCAGCAAATGACTTTACTCCTGAGCAGTGGGCAGCGTTGGAACGCAAAGAACAACAGATGGAAGTGTTGAAGCAACCGAGTATATGGAATGAGAACACGCAGCGTTGGGAAGCGTCACCACGCCCAACGTGGGAAGAATACTACAACCAAGAGGAAGGCATCTTACCCCCTACATCCTCTACCCCAGACATCGAGCGGTAGACACGATCCCCGCTAGGGCGAGATCCTAGCGGGTGTTTCTTCTCCCTTACCTCACCTTTGCCGCGTGGCTATGCTGCTTCACATCAAGGGCAGTGGCAAAATCTTTCACCTCTGCCTCCGCCAGCATTTTGATAGTACCTCTGCCCTCAATCTGCACGAAGTCACTGCCGGAAGAGAGTCCGAGCCTCTCACCTATTCCTTCCGCTGGCAGATAAGGCGCATTGTCAGGGCGTTCACCGAGTACGGTCTTTAAGGATGCTTCGATGATTTCCCGGTGTTTATCGCTGAGAAGCGGCTCGGCAGAGATGGCGCTTTTCCCATCCGGTGCAATCAGGAACTTAATGCTGCTCAGATTCTCAACTGCGATTTTCTTTTGTTGGGAATGGTCAAGATGCTGTTCAAGCAATTCAGCTATGGTGGGTTGCGGTACTGGTGCAGGCTGCACTTCCATATGTGGAAGCTGGGTAATCTCTGATTCTGCATAGGCTATATCGCTCATTCTCTACCCTTCCCCGTTTCATTAGTTGCCTTCGCCCGGCGGCGTAGTTCCTCTGCTTCTGCAAAGCCTGTCCCGATCACTGCGCCTGCAGCCGCTTCATATAGCGGTTCTTCTAAGCCAAGCGCACCCCCGCACACTCCCGCCAGTGTTCCGATAACGACCTTCCCCGCCACGTCAGCTACGTCCATCCCGTTATTCTTCGCGTTATTTATCCGCTAGCTGACCATACCCATATTTATGCCAAAGTAAAATGACAATTGTGTGACCGTTTCTCCATACCGTGCTTTCATAATTTATCGTGGCTAAGTTGTAAGTATTGCCCAGGCACAGCCTCCCCACACCTCACCTCTTGACATTCCCTAATATATCCATTATTCTGGAAATATGGATAATAAAGAAGCTACTGCTGCCTTTGATGCTCTGTCACAAGACACCCGCCTGCGCGTATTCCGCCTGCTGGTGGAATACGGACAGGACGGCGCACCCGCCGGCGTGCTGAGTGAGACGCTCGACATCCCCCAGAATACGCTGTCCTTTCATCTCTCACATATGAGCCATGCAGGGCTGGTTCAATCGCGGCGGGAAGGACGCTCCATCATCTACACCGCGAATTTCGAGTTTTTCACCGACCTCATCCGCTACATGGTGAAAGATTGCTGCCGCATGGAATTTGCCAGCATCCGCGAAGATACCAAGCGAGGATGTTCCGTTATCGAAATGCCAAGTTGTTGTCCGCCGAAAGGAAAGGAGAAACGCTCATGAAACGCTTACACATCCATGTCGGTGTGGAAAATATCGAGCAAGCTATCCCTTTTTATAGTGCCCTCTTTGGTGCCCAGCCAGTCAAAGCCAAAGCCGACTATGCGAAGTGGCTCCTCGATGACCCGCATGTGAATTTTGCTGTTTCGACCCGCGCTAAAACAAAAGGCGTCGATCATCTTGGTATTCAAGTTGATGACGAGGCGGAATTAACCGCGTTGCGCAGACGCATCGAGAACGCCGAGCTGCCCGTTACCGAGGAAGGGGAAACGGTGTGCTGCTATGCCAAGTCTGACAAATCATGGGTACAAGACCCGGCGGGCATTGCGTGGGAAGCGTACCGGACGATGGAAGATGCCGAAATGTTTTTAGGCAAGTCCGCCACTGCTGAGAGTGCCTGTTGCACCCCGGAAACGAAGGGAACGCCCAATTGCTGCGAACCCTCGGAAAAAACCGTTGGCTGTTGTGGCTGATTGAGTGGAGATTTAACCAATGGACGCCGCAGTAACACAAACTCTTCCAACGAGCGAAAAACGGCTCAACCTGTTTGAACGCTATCTGACGGTCTGGGTAGGACTGTGCATGGTCGCAGGGCTTGTACTCGGACACTCAACCCCGGCAGCGGTAGAACTCCTGCGCAGCATGGAATTCGGTGAAGGCAGTCATGTCAATTTCCCGATTGCCGTGCTCATCTGGCTGATGATTATCCCGATGATGATGAAGGTGGATTTTGCCTCCGTGCGCGATGTCGGCAAACGGCCTCGCGGGTTGCTGGTGACGCTGTTTGTGAACTGGATAGTCAAACCCTTTTCGATGGCGTTCTTAGCATGGCTGTTCTTCCGTTTTGTATTCTCAGCATGGATTTCGCCCGCCGATGCCGACCAATATATTGCCGGAGCTATCATCCTTGCGGCGGCTCCCTGTACCGCGATGGTGTTTGTGTGGAGCTATCTAACCGATGGCGACCCGGCTTATACGCTGGTGCAAGTATCGGTGAATGACCTCATCATGCTGGTGCTGTTTGCGCCGCTGGTCGGATTGCTGGTAAGTGGCGCGTCCTCGCTGCATGTTCCCTATGAAGTGCTGCTCTATTCGGTGCTGGCGTTTATCGTGATTCCTTTAACCATCGGTGTGCTGCTCAGGCAATGGTTTATCCGCAACCACAGCAAGGCATGGTTTGAAAATACCCTACTCCCTCGCTTTGCCCCTGTGACCATCATTGCGCTGCTTGCGACACTGGTACTTATCTTCGCGTTTCAGGCGGAGAACATCAGCGGCAAATCATGGCATGTCGCGTTGATTGCTGTCCCGCTGCTGCTGCAAGTGTATTTCAACGCCTCGCTGACCTATGGACTCATGAAATGGCTGAACGTGCCTTATGCGGTCGCTGCACCCGGCGCCCTCATCGGAGCGAGTAATTTCTTTGAACTGGCAGTTGCAACCGCGATCGCGCTATTTGGCGCGGAATCCGGTGCCGCTTTAGTGACCGTGGTCGGTGTTCTGGTTGAAGTTCCGGTGATGCTCTCTGTGTGCGCTGTCTGCAATAAAACACAAGGCTGGTTTCCAGCGGAGGCGGCGCGATGAAAAATAAAGTGCTGTTTCTCTGTACCGGAAATTCCTGCCGCAGCCAAATGGCAGAAGGATGGCTCCGCCATTTAGCCGGAGACCGCTTTGAGGTGGTGAGCGCGGGAACGCATCCCGTTGGCTTGAATCCCTATGCCGTGACCGTTATGGGTGAAGCTGGCGTGGATATTTCCAACCATGTGTCGGAGCGAGTTGACCCCTATTTGAACCAGAAATTTGATTATGTGATTACGGTTTGCGACAACGCACAGGAAGCCTGCCCGGTGTTTCCCGGCGCATCTGCAAAACTGCATTGGAATTTTGACGACCCGGCGAAGGCGACAGGAACCTACGAACAGCAGTTAATCGTATTTCGCAAAACCCGCGATGAAGTAGCTGACCGGATTCGCCACTTTCTTGCCGACGGTTTGTAACTTCTGTTGAATTATAGTTTGCCCGCGGCTTCTAAAGCCTGTTGGATGGTTGCCAGAGGCAGCAGCAGGGAAAGCGGCGAATCTAAAAGCGGCACTGCGCCAAAGCTGACATACCACTGCGCGACACCTTCATTCTTGGCATCAATCAGCAATGCCACGCCTCCGACCTCTTGCGAAGCACGCAGACACCGCCGACCAGCAGACAGGAGCAACCCGCCGCCTAGCCCACTTCTTTGCACGGATTGGTCAACAGCCAGCCGACCGAGGCGGAACACTGGCACATCATGCCGAGCCAGTTTCCGTTTCACCACATCAGGAGCGCGGGAAAAATCTACAGAGGCAGGACTGAGGGAATAGAAACCAAGAACCTGAGTCGCATCATCATCCCTGACCGCAAGAAAGGTTTTTGCCCCGCCCTGCTCATGCGTTTGGCGGGCATGACGACGCAGAAAATCATTGAGGGCTGCATCGCCACAATCAAACGCTTCCCGATTATGCTGTTTGGCAATCGGCTCTTCGTGCCACGGAGAAAGGGTCATCTAGGCAAGGCACGGGCAGCCGCTAATAGCTTCGCATTCGGCGGTGGAGGATTTTCTAAAACATCTAATACGCGCACACTATCTCGCTCGGAAAGGGAAATCTGTTCAGCTTTGGCAATCACCGCTCTTGCGGCTTGCATGGCGTTCTGTATGACAAAATCAGTGAGGTCAGTATGCGCATAGGCAACCGCACGCAGCAACAATGCCTTATCCTCGGAGTGGATTCGTAAGGACATCCGACTGTTGTCTTCAACAGCTACTCTAGGCATAACGACCCCTCCTATTTGATGTACACATTGAAAGTGTACATTGTACGACAATGTCTGTCAATTCAAATTTTCAATAGTTTTCCCTATAAAGTGCTTGTTTCATAAGTGGTAGGAAACGCACAGGAGGCCGCCGTCCGCCCCTTTTTAATTCCGAACAACTATCACTTTTCTAAAGACCAAAGTCATTTCTTCCAGAGCTTTTTAGGAACATCGAATGAATAGCGGACCTGCACGGCTACATACCGTTGGACGAGTCCCGCTCTGTCGAGCGGATGATCCTCCTCCCGATAAACGCTCACTTCCAAATCATCTCGTACTCGCAAGGCAAGTCCAATAATCCAATCTAATTCGGTAGGGCTGACCTTATTTTCGGCCTGACGATCCGAAAAGAAATTCACATCGCCATACAGCACCACTCGATTCTTATAGAGGTCGAAATCCGCATGGGCGACATACCGAAAAAGTGCCCGCCCTGTGTTATCGGGGCGAGCAAAGAAATTCTGGTTGGAAAACACCCATCCAGCTCCCGCATACGCATTGAGGTTTTGATTGGGAAACCAACCTTTCCACCAGCTCCAATCATCTATGGCTTGGAATCTCGCTGTGACCAAGGCGTCTGCATAGCTTTGTGAAAGCCCACTCTTATCGAGTGGTGAATCACGCTCATAATGGATGCGCCATCCAATATGATTCACCAGACCTGTCAGCCCAACCGTGCTATCCCATTCACTGAGTTCAATCCAGCCATTGGTTCGGTCAGAGAAGAAATTCTGGTCTGTGTAGAAAGTGAGATACTGCTTATAGAGGTCGGTTTCTAAGTGCAGCATATGGCGAAGGCCAACCAACCCCGTATTATCGGGACGGGCAAAAAAGTTTCGGTTGGAGGCAAAGGCTGCCGTTAGAAAGTACCCGCTGAACAAAACATCTCCCGTTTCTCTGGCTGCTTTGTCGTCTTGCTGCTCCATCGATGGTAATGGGCGCCCATATTTTTCTAAGGCACGGGCGCCGGATGGGACACCTACAACTGTACAACTCACAGCGAGAACAACAACCACCTGCAAAATGAGACAGGCCATTAAAAACCCTTTCATCCAACCCTAACAGCAGAGCCGTTCCTTAGTTGTGAGAACGAAGAACTGTAAGCAGTGCCTGCTATGCTTGGGGAGGGTTAAAGACGGAAGTCACAAAGAAGAAAAGGCGAATGGAGGGCTGGATATCTGAGGGAACTATGATAGGAATCGCTATCCGAGGCTCCGGCGCTGAAGGAAGTACGGAAAATTCCTGACTAGTTGATTCTGTGAGGAGATCGCTCGAAGTCGTGAGGCTGAACAAGCTGGGAGGTATTCCGAACATCTGAATCAGCACCCAGACACAAAGCACGAACACCAGTGCCTTCGAGCCGAAGTTTTTGCAGAATCCTTCCAGAGTCTTCATAGTGATTTATAGCCACAGGGCATGGTGCATCACTTTATTACATTCGTGTACTGGCGGCCACATCTTCGTCGTTAATTCGTTCGCTCTGAAAGAGCCTACCATTTGTTCCGCTCGTTTCATAAGTGGTAAGTTATGAAACAGTTGCCGCACCCGCCTAAACACAACCTCTTGACTGTTTCATAATTCTATTTCGCATTCCGCCGCTTACTGGGTTGCTGCTATCTTGGATATTTTTTATGAACGCATTGAACGCGGTGCTAAAAGCAAGACGTATCGATGCTAAGAAAGAGAGGCGCGAAGCGCCGGAACGGAGCCAACGTGCTAGAACCACATACGCACGCCAGCTACGAATCGAATCTGACTCGGATCTCCACCCTCTTGACGCACGAGTGTGGCGGTCTCGCCGAAACTTCTATCGAGCGAGAAGCCTACATAGGGCGCAAACTCTCTCCAAATTTCATAACGCAACCGCATCCCGAATTCCAGATTATTCAGCCCTGAACCGGTAGTGAACTCCTCGACCCGTTGAACCGCCACATTGGTTTCAAAACGGCCTTGAAGAATGAGTCGTTGCGTCAGCAGAAGGTCCTTGGTAAGCGACAGACGCCCGGACACCTTGCCGTTCTGATCAATGAACAGAGCGGCTTCTAGTTCATAGTTGTAAGGTACAAGGCCCTGTATTCCGATCACGCCAAGCCCACGTGTGACATTGTTTCCACGGAAAGTTTGAGTCTCGACGCGTGGGCCGATCTGAAAGTCGTAATATTTGCGAATGAACCTGCCGTATAGCAACTGAAAATCCACGTCATAGTCCGCTTTGAAGGCCGTGTCCTGTTGTCCTTCGCTTTTGAACCACAGTCGGTTGTAATCTCCGCCGTACCATCCTTCGATGTCCCAGCGGTAGTCGCTCGTACGTTCACCCGCACTCGTTTTTGGTCGGTATTCGAGCACATCAATCAGCGTAAATAGGCGGTTTTCACGATCATTGACCGGACTCGGCCAGCCCTCTTCCGGGGAGAGATTCGGTAATGTGCGCGTTTGTGACAGCTGGCGCAGCGGCTCAGATGCATTCAATTTCGTGGGAGCCTGTGTAGGCCGGCATTCTGCTGAGGCAATGGGCGCAGGTATGACCACACTCAGAAGTCCGATTAGGATCATCTGTTGTTGAAGAGATTGAACAGGCATGACCCCCTATGGCTCGTACCCAGATACCTCAACGACTTGGAACATGCCCGCCTCCATATGAAGCAGCAAATGACAGTGAAATGCCCATCGCCCTGGAGCATCTGCCGTGATAGCGACCGAAACGCGCTCGGCGGGCTTCACGATGACCGTGTGTTTACGCGGCAAATGCTTGCCCGCGCCGTTTTCCAGGTGCATCCACATCCCATGCAAATGGAGCGGATGCTCCATCATGGTGTCGTTCACAAAAGTGAAGCGCACACGTTCGCCATGGCGGAACACAATCGGCTGTTTCGCTGCCGAATACTTGTTCCCGTCGAAGGACCAGATGAACCGTTCCATATGTCCCGTCAGGTGCAATTCGATTTCCCGCTCGGGTATGCGTTGGTCGGGATAAGGCACAGGGCTTTTCAAGTCGGTGTATCGCAACACTCGCCTAGGACTATGCTCCAGTCCTCTTCCCGGTTCATCGAATCGATTCTGTGAATATTCAGCCACCATCTGGTTGCCGGTGCCGTGCTCATCGGGGCCATGTTTGACAGGCTGGACTCCCGGAATCGTCGAAGTAGTTTGATCGCCATTCGGCATATCGTGTGTTTCCATATCGTGTTGCCCGTGCTCCATGCTCGGCATATCACCCGAAGGAGTCTTGTCCGCCATTGTCATGCCGCCGGCATCGGAGTGCTTCATGTGCGACATATCCTCCATGCTCATCCCCATGTCTTCCATGGTCCGCAGTGGACGGGATCGGCGCTCAGGAATCTCCCCTTCCATGCCAGGCCGAGGAGCAATCGTCCCACGAGCGTATCCGCTACGATCTATCGTTTCGGCGAAGATGGTGTACGCCCGGTCCTCGGTTGGTTCGATGATCACATCGTAGGTTTCGGCTGGGCCGAAGCGAAATTCCTCAACGGTAACTGGCTGGACGTTCTGGCCGTCAGCCTGCACCACGGTCATCACCAACCCGGGAATCCGCACGTCATACAACGTCATTGAAGCAGCGTTAATGAAACGGAAGCGTATTCGTTCGCCGGGATGGAACAGCGCGGTCCAATTCGCCGAAGGTGACAAGCCGTTCATCAGATAGGTGAAGGTGTACCCCGTGACATCCGCGAAATCGGTTGGGTCCATCCGCATCTGGTGCCACATCAGATAGTCCTGAAGAGCAGACCAGAAGCCCATCCGCCGGACATCGCTTAAAAACTCACGAGCTGCTCGCTTCTGGAAATTGTAGTACCCTCCTTGCTTCTTCAGGTTCGAGAGCAGCGTCTCGGATGATTCGAAACTCCAATCGGATAACATCACCACATACTCTCGGTCATACATAAACGGTTCCGGCTCAGCGGGATCGAGAATCATCGGCGCGTACATGCCTTGCAATTCCTGACCACCAGAGTGGCTGTGATACCAATAGGTGCCGCTCTGCTTGATTGGAAATCGATAGGTGAAAGTCGCACCAGGCTGGATGCCCCCGAAGCTCACCCCCGGCACGCCATCCATATCCGGGGGCAGAAGTATGCCATGCCAATGAATCGATGTGATTTCAGCCAAGCGATTGGTGACCCGCAGCGTCACCTCTTGGCCTTCTTTCAGACGGAGGAGAGGGCCTGGAATTGTCCCGTTGATTGTTCTGGCGCTCCCGGTTTGCCCGTCCAAAGCAAAGGACCTTTCGCCAATCACCAGATCGATCAGCTCACCATTCAAGGTTGTTGGTTGTGTGCCAACCGCAGTCATAGGAAATAGCCTATGACTGGCGCATGCAGCGAAGAACGGCGGGATCGTAGCGACCAGTCCCAACGCTCCGACCCGTTTCAGTAGTACACGTCGGGAAACCAAGTTAGTTGTGTCTTGTGTCTTTTTGGATTGCATGATGATTCGAGAATGGATACCTCCCTGCTAAAGACGATCAATTTATTCGCGATCTCGGCCCCCCCGTATTATCAACACAGCCGCAACGATAACGTAGGCGACGACCGGAATAATCCATAGGATCTTCGTGCTGTCCAACTCCATGCTGTCAGACGCCGCGGTGCCAAACCCTAGGAGCAGCCATATTGGCTCATGAATCAAAAGAAAGAAGGCCAGCATTGCAAAACCCAGCCAGTTGGTCCAACGCATGCCCATCATGAGATGTTCTCCTTTCAGGTGATGATCAGCCCCTCTTCGAGTGCGTGGCATCGAATGGAGTGCGTAGGGGCCGATGGTGTAATGACACCTCCAGGCCAAGCTAAGCGGATGAATTTGTGCCGCCTCCGATCACAAAACGGAGTGGCAGTGAACGAACGGACGTTTTGAATTAAATTCGAAGGACCGATGAAGAGGCTATGGATACAGGAGTGAACTCTTGGGCAGAGCTCCAGCTCCAGAACGAGCATGATAGCCTTAGAGAAGCGGTCGACGCTGCGACAGGACTGAACAGTATCGGCGTGTAATCCAGGTCAATGGTTGCTGCATGTTTGAGTTGCCGCTCTGGCGATGATACGGCTGATGGCGGGCACATAATGGTCCCATCCATTGGACAGGCCATAGGATTCATCTCTGCAGCCAGCTGCGCCGCATCGTCGGCCAAGGATAGATCCGGCACCGTACACATGGTCCCGACAATCTGACAAAGGGCGAAGAGCAAGAGAAAACTGAACGAGTGCGTCCTTACTTTAGTAATGCTCCTACCATTCATAGTGTTAAAGCTTGCCTCAATTCACCCAGGCACGTCAAGCGCAAGATTACGCTTATTGGTCTATCGCCGGCGACTCGCTGTATGTCGCTCATAACGACTGTGAATTCCAACCGGCCTCAGCCAAGAACTGCGGGTATAATGCAGCTCAATTAGGAAGGAGTCCCCATGACTGCGCCAAAGAAGGAACAACCCGACTTGTCTTCTAATGCCGACTCCGTCATTCATCGACTCACAGAGAATCGATCCCTTTTCGAGGCATTCCTGCGCCGTCGGGTGGATGATGACTTCATGGTCCAGGATCTCCTCCAACAGAGTTTGGTGAAAGCCATCCAACAACAGCATTCGCTGAATAATGAAGAGAGCGTTGTGCCGTGGTTTTACCGAATACTTCGTAATACCGTGATCGATTACTATCGTTCAAAGGCATCCGAGAACGCCCTACGAAACGAATTTCTGGAAGAAGCTAAGGTCTTAGCCGACGACCATGTACCATCATTGGATGAGGTGAAAGCGACGGTGTGCGGCTGCCTGGATGACGCCATATCGGTCCTTCGCCCAGGCTATTCTGACTTGATCAGACGGATTGATTTGGCAGGAGAAACCATCTCAGTGGTCGCGAAAGAATTTCAGATCACTCCCAATAATGCCACGGTTCGCCTTCATCGCGCGCGACAGGCTTTACGACAAAGTTTAGAGCAGTCATGCGGTGTATGCAGCACGCATGGTTGTCTCAACTGCACTTGCGACGAATCCCAGTGATCTCGCGCGTTTTCATCCATTTGCCCCTCCTTCCGGTGTGAACTGTAATATCCGTGTCTCCTTCCGTCTGTAGAGGTGTACGAGGCGAATCACCTCATAACCCATAGACGATAAGGAGGAAGTCATGCAGATATTGACGGTCCAGATTGACGGTATGACGTGCGGCCATTGCGTCGAAGAAATTACCGAGAATTTGAAGAGCTTAAATAGTGTGCATGTGCACTCAGTTCGGGTCGGAAGCGCCACGGTCTCATTCGACCCCCGTAAGATCTCGCGAGAGGATATCGTCAAGGCCATAGAAGCGCTAGGGTATAAGACTCACCAGGAACATTCATTGGAGTCTAAAACGAAGGATGCGTCAATGATCCATGACCACTCTACTCCGCATCACCATCCGGCGGGGCATCAGGCTGCCTCACTGACCTCTCTCGCTTTCTCTGCGACAGCCCATTGCCTGACTGGGTTCGCAATTGGAGAAGTTCTGGGCATGGTCGTCGGGCCATATCTGGGTCTGGCCAATACAACGACTGTGGCCATGTCAGTGGCACTGGCCTTCGTGTTTGGGCACCTGTTGTCCATCAAACCGCTGTTACAGAATGGAGTGGCGTTACGGCCGGCACTTGGTCTCGCCTTCGCGTCCGACACGTTGTCCATTGCGACCATGGAAGTCATCGATAACGCCGTGATGTTGATTACTCCAGGCGCCATGGATGCAGGCCTGGGGACGCTCCTCTTTTGGGGCAGCTTGGCTTTTTCACTGGTGCTGGCATTTGTTGCGGCAGTGCCGGTGAATCGATGGTTACTGAGCAAAGGTCGCGGGCGTGCCTTGGTGCATCAATATCACCATGCCCATTCGTGCTGAATAAAAAATGTAGTGTGTTCCACTAATGGCTTGTTAACTGGATCAATACCGACCATGAAAGCCGGCTATCATTGGACCGAGTTTTGTGGCGATCGTATAAACTTCAGGAGCTGAGGATAACTGAGCAGATTATCCCACAGATCATCAGCCTAGTAATAGGTATACGTAGGATGTCAAAATTAGGCATTACATTCTCCCGTCACCTTTTGTCCTTTCATCGGTATCTGCATTTGTTTCTTTTTCCAGGCTCATAAGGATTGGACAGCGGCCGATGGACTTGCCGACTTTACAGGCACGGATGAGATCTTTTAGCACACAAGCTAGGGCTTGTAAGTCGTCGATTTTTCTTTCCACTTGTATCAGTTTCTTCTCAGCTTTTTCTTCGATTTGGCCTCGACAAGATGAGGAAGCAATTCTGAGAGCAAGTAATTCGGCAATCTCGCGCAGGGTGAAACCCAGTGCTTGGGCCTTCTTAATGAACCTCAGGCGTTGTTTTTGTTCTTGACCATAGAGCCTGTATCCTGAAGGTCTTCTCGTTGACGGGTTAAGAAGATTTAAGCGCTCATAGTAGCGAATGGTCTGGACATTCACTCTGACAAGCCTCGCAAGCTGGCCGATAGTCAGTTGAGCAGCCATGTCATCACCATGAAGGGAATCTACACCTTACACTACAGCATAGAGTCAAGCGCCTCTCCAGAATTTCGCACCCTCTTGACTCGATACTATGGTACAGCCCGTAGGATGGCGAGCAAAGGGAGGTGATGATTATGTGTCCCTGGATAGAACAGTTTGGTTTTTGCCCGTATGAGGTTTCGTCCAAGGTGCGGCAGTGGATGCACAACCTACTCAGCTGACAGCTGAGTAAAAACAGAAGGGTGGCTTCCCAATATGCCACCCTTCTGGGTTACCCCACATCATTTATTAAAGAACCTCTTTAACAGGCTCTTTCATAGTGTCCTTCCGCAATATTCTCTAAGATTCAGGATTCGAAATCGTGGAGCGGAACTGAACGCGTCGCCAAACAAAATAGAGGACTGGAATGACAACCAGGGTGAGTAGAGTCGAGCTCACCATGCCGCCGATCATCGGCGCTGCAATCCGCTTCATCACGTCGGCGCCGGTACCGGTTGTCCACATAATCGGCAACAAGCCGCCCATGATCGCCGCCACCGTCATCATTTTGGGTCGCACGCGCTGAACCGCACCCTCCGTAATCGCCTCTCGAAGATCCCGCGCCGTGGTCATACGACCTTCGCGCACGTGCAGCTCATACGCTTCATCGAGAAAGACCAGCATCACGACACCCGTCTCCGCCGCCACTCCGGCCAGCGCAATGATACCTACCCAGACCGCCACACTCATGTTGTAGCCCAGATAATGGAGATACCAGACGGCTCCAATCGCGGCGAAGGGGACGGAGAGGAGAACGATCAGGGATTTGGCCAACGAGTGAAAATTCAGATAGAGGAGCAACAGAATCACGGCCAGGGTCACGGGGACCACTAGCTTCAGCCGCTCTTCCGCCCGCACCAGATGTTCATATTGACCGGTCCAGATCACCCGATACCCAGAGGGGAGTGTTACCAGCTCGTGGACTGCTCGCTGGGCGTCTTGGACATAGCCGCGCAGGTCGCGGCCGCTGACCGACACCGACACCAGACCGGCGAGCGATCCCGCCTCATCGGCGATCGACGGCGGTCCCTGCGTCACTATCATCTCCGCTATTTGGCCGAGTGGAATTTGTGCACCAGTCGGTGTAGGAATCAGCACCCGCTTAAGTCGGTCAGGATCATCACGCAACTCCCGCTTGTAGCGAACATTGACCGGATACCGCTCCCGTCCCTCGACCGTGGTGGTCACAGTTTCTCCGCCGATGGCCGATGTGATTACCGCTTGTACATCCCCCACCGTCAGGCCGTAGCGAGCGGCTTCCCGACGATTGACGATGAGATCCAAGTAATAGCCCTCATTGAGCCGCTCAGCAAAGGCGCTTTTGGTGCCAGGAACTGTCGATAAGGCCCGCTCGATCTCAAGGCCTATTCGCTCGATTGTCTTCAAATCCGGCCCTAGCACCTTGATGCCGACCGGACTCCGGACACCGGTCGTGATCATTTCCGTGCGGGTCTGGATCGGCA
>CABVRR010000009.1:43164-60696 GCA_902500705.1 uncultured Nitrospira sp. | reverse complement strand
ATCCGTTCATGCGAGGACAGGGTTGCATGAGCACGCCGACCTGGGATGAATTCGCCGAACTTGCACTGAAACGCATGGCCGCGTCGGGCGCGGAGTACGGCGACATTCGTATTCAGGACAGCCACACAGAACACATTGAAGGCGAAGATCGGCGTATTGCCTCGATTCGAGATGTCAGGGATACCGGCTTTGGCATACGGGTGCTCTATCACGGCGCGTGGGGCTTCGCAGCGAGTTCCATTCTGTCGTTGGAAGAAGTTCCGCGGGTGGCGGACTTGGCCATTGAGATCGCCAAAGGGTCTGCTTCAATCGCTCTCGAAAAAGTACGATTAGTGCCGGAGCCGGCCCATCGCGCACGCATCGCCACGCCGTATCGTCTCGATCCGTTCAGCGTGCCGCTGGAACACAAAACCAATCTACTGCTTAACCTCATGGAGCGAGTGCAGGGGCAGCCCGGCATCGTGAGGAGCAGTGCAAGTCTGTGGGCGCGCCGAGACAGAAAATTGTTCGTGTCGACGGAGGGGACAGGCCTGGAGTTCGATCTATTGGCCGGACAAGGTGAATGCACCGCGACTGCGCTGCATGAAGGCCGGTTTGCGTCACGTAGCTTCAATACGCCGCCTCTGAGGAAAGGCTATGAACTGATCGAGGAAGCAGACTTTCTGCGGGAGGCGCCACGTGTTGCCGATCAGGCGGTTGAAAAGGTCAAGGCTCCGTCGGTTGACGCAGGTCTGTATGATCTGGTGCTTGACCCGGAACATCTGTCATTGACGATCCATGAATCTTGCGGCCATCCGAGCGAACTGGACCGTGCCCTTGGGTACGAAGCCAATTATGCCGGGACCAGCTTCCTGACGCCGGACACACGGGGGACCTTTCGCTACGGTTCGCAGCAGGTCAATTTAGTCGCCGATAACACCGAACCGGGTACGTTGGCTGCAACAGGCTTCGATGACGACGGAGTGCAGTGTCAGCGATGGGACGTCGTTCGGAACGGGATGTTCGTCGGATATTGCACGAACCGTGAAGTTGCGTCGAAGATCGGTGAGCCTCGTTCGCGTGGCTCCAATCGGGCGGATGGATGGGGGCACGTGCCCATCGTGCGAATCGCCAATATCGGACTTGAACCCGGCGAGGCGACGCGCGATCAGCTCATTGCCGATGTGAAACGCGGCATCTACATCGAAGGTCACGGCTCCTACAGTATTGATCAGCGCCGCTACAATTTTCAGTTCGGCGGCGACGCCTTCTGGCTGATCGAAAACGGGAAGCGGACCCACATGTTGCGGGACGTGATCTACCATGGCATCACGCCGGAATTCTGGAACAGCTGCGACGGAGTGGCAGATCGATCCTTTCGTGGTCGGTATGGGTTCATTACCTGTGGAAAGGGGCAACCGGGTCAGTCAGGCTGGATGACCCATGCCGCGTCGCCCGCACGGTTTCGTCGGGTCCAGGTGATCCGAGGAGAAGGGCACGCATGACTCTATCAAGCGGCGCCTGGCCGAAGATGACCAGTCGCGATGAGTTTCGCTTTTTGAGCGATCTGGTCCTGACGCGCTCGTCCGCTGATCATACGATCGTCAGTCTTCGCGATCACCATGCCGGCACGACGAGGTTTGCCAACAATCAAGTCACGCAAAATGTCGATACGAGACGAGGCACACTGGTTGTGACGGTCGCTTTTGGAGGCCGACATGGAGCCGCCAGCACGACGGATTTTACCGCCGGCTCGATTCAGGACACCTTAACGCGTGCCGAACGAATTGCTCGGATCTCACCGGCTGATCCCGAATACCTTCCGCCTCCCACCTCCTGCTCGTTTCCTGATCGGGAGACGGCAAAACCTGAGACCGTTTCGGCAGGACCGGTCAAGCGTCTGGAGTATGCCAATGAAGCGGTCGGGCATTGCCGGATGGAGAATCTCATGGCGGCTGGCCTCGTCTCGTCGACGACGACTGCAGTGGGGATTGCGACCGGCAACGGATTATTCGGGTACGAGCGTCGAACCGATGCGAGGTTCAGCCTGACGGTCCAAGCCGACGATGCGACCGGTTGGAGTGCAGCGGCCCATCGGTCGATCGATCACTTGAAGGTTCAAGAACGGACCTTGGCAGCCATTGCCAAAGCCAAGCGAGGTCGGGATGCGTGCGAGCTGCCGGCGGGCGAGTATCCGGTGATTCTTGAGCCGTCTGCGGTGGCCGGGCTTTTGACGTGGCTGACCTGGTCCTTGGATGCCAAATCATATGTGAAGGGAACGAGCCCCTTCGCTGGCAGGTTGAGACACGTGATTGTCGATGAACGGTTGACGCTTCAGAATCAACCGGACCATGCAGATCTTCTTGGCGAGGGATTTACCCATGAGGGGTTGCCCAGCGCAGCGTCGGTGTGGATCGACCGAGGGACCCTCACGCAGCTGGCCTATGATCGGTATACGGCACAAGCCGAAGGGGTGGAGATGATCCCGACGTTGGATGCTCCGGTCTTATCGAGCGAGGGGCCCGCCGAACCGTCCATTCAGGATCTCATCAAGAAAACGAAACGCGCGATTCTCGTGACAAATTTTTGGTACATCCGTCCGGTGAATCTTCGCGATCTCACGCTGACCGGCATGACACGGGATGGGACATTTTTAGTTGAGAATGGGGAGATCGTCTCTGCGGTGAAAAATTTTCGTTTCCATGAGAGTCCTCTCCGAGCTTTTCGACATCTTAGCGCGTGGACCATTCCGATGGAGGCGGTCAATGCAGAAACCGGGAAGATGTTGGTTCCAGCCGTGGCACTCCCGCACTTTCATTTTTCCAGCGTGACGCGGTTCTAGCAGATACTGTTGAATCAAAACTTATTTTTCAGTTTGTCGAATAAAAGGGTTGACTCTTCAGTTCGTGAGGAGTAGGTACAACATGTGAAGTGTCAATAGGTCCGAATGAAGGGGATCCGCCATATGGCCCCTCGGTTCAGCAAAGAGCCTATCAATCTGATTCGTCGGATTCCGTCGCAGAAGCAGATGGATGAAGCGCGGCCGTCGACCCCGCCCTACCGGCAGCTCTTGTTCGATGCCGGAGCCGTATGCTGGCGCAAGATGGTTGATCTGTTTGCCTATGTGACACGATATGAAGATGCGATTCCCAGGGTTCGTAAACCTCTTGCGCTGCCTGATCGAACAGGGGAACACACCACGATTCAACAAGATTACATCAGACCCACTAGTGAAAATGCGTCAGTGGAAGGGACAGCCCGAGAAACAGAGAACCCCGTGACCGCAAAGGTCACGATCCTACACAGACCGACAGCTATGACAGGTGTTCAGTCGGAAGAAGTCGCTGAGCTCAGGTCCTGCATGGTTGGGCAGCAGGATGAGATTGCCAGGCTTACGTCACACATTCAGGAGCTCACATCCTTAGTCGCCTCTCAACAGCAAGTTCTTGTGCATCTCGGCAAAGAACTAGAAGCCGGTACATTCTCCACGATGTCCAACGGCACGGCGTCCTCCTCGATTAAGCGAAACCGCGTCGGCCGAAAGAAACCGACGGACACAGACACGCAGAGTTCTCCCCAGGAACATGAGCGGTCTTTTTCTCACCAGGAAAGCGAAAGTCAGGCGCTTAATCTGTAAGCGGTATCTATCCCACGGGTCAGCGTGACTGTTGACCCCCGACGCTTCGCCCTCTCTCTTCACAGGCAAAATCAGAAAATTGCGTAGATTTGAAACCGTGACATCATCGCCTCTGCCGCTGTTCCTCTAGCCAGGTGGAGGGCAGGTCTGCTAAAAACCCTCAATGCGTATTGTTCATGTTCTGCTGTGGGGGCTGCCATGGCTCGGGTTCTTGGTGACAGGTCTGGGTGTAGCCGCTGAGCCACAGAGTCTTCGGGTACCCCTCTTTGACAATCTCGGCACTCTTCATCACCCCATCACGACAAGCTCCAATGAGGCGCAACAATACTTCGATCAAGGCCTGCGGTTTGTGTATGCTTTCAACCAGGAAGAGGCGATCATGGCGTTCGAAGAAGCCGCGCGCCTTGATCCGTCGGCCGCGATGGCCTATTGGGGAGTCGCGCTCGCATCCGGTCCGAATATCAACACAGCAATGGACAAGGCATCCGAACGACGGGCGTGGGATGCTGCACAAAAGGCGCGATTGCATCGTACCCACGTGAGCCAGGCTGAACAGGCCTATATCGATGCGATCGGTAAGCGGTACACCCGCAACACTCACGGGAGAGCGGCTCTCGATAAGGCATATGCGAACGCGATGCGTAGCGTTTGGCAACAGTTTCCGAACGATCCGGATGCCGGTGTGTTATTCGCCGAAGCCTTGATGGATCTGCGGCCGTGGGACTTATGGACGGCAGATGGAAAGCCCAAACCCGGCACTCAAGAAATCCTGTCGACGCTGGAATCGATTCTCACGCGGTTCCCGAATCATCCAGGAGCGTGCCACTACTATATTCATAGCGTGGAAGCCTCGCCGACCCCGGATCGAGCCCTGGCCTGTGCGGAACGATTGCCTGAGTTGATGCCGGGCGCCGCGCATGTGGTTCATATGCCGGCCCACATCTATATGAGACTCGGTCGCTATCACGAGGCAACCGAGCGGAATGCCCATGCCGCAGATATCGATCGCGTCTATCTGAGCAAGCGACGGTTAAGCGGTGATTATGCCGACGGGTATTACACGCACAATCTGCAGTTTCTCTGGGCCTCTCTCGCGATGGAGGGACGCAGAGCCGACGCGTTGAAAGCGGCACGTCAGCTGACAAGAACGATTACCGAAGACGAAGCGCGAAAAGAGAAGTGGAAGGAATGGTACCTTCCGACTCCCTTGTGGTCGATGATCCGGTTCGGACAATGGGACGAGCTGCTCCACGAACCGGCTCCGCCAAAGTCGCTACGTGTGCAACAGGGGATGTGGCGACTGGGAAGAGGCATGGCACACTCGGCGTCAGGCCGCTTGCCGAGCGCTGAAGGGGAGCACGTGGTACTCGCAGGTATGGTGAAACGTCTCGGGCGTGATAGGACGACGGAAGAAAGAACTGAACGGACCCTGCTCAAGATCGCCGAACGGTTGCTGGCTGCTGAGCTTGCCGCGTATCAAAAACAGTGGGGTGAGGCAATCAAGTCGCTTGAGGAGGCGATCAAGATGGAGGAAGCCTTGGCTTATACCGAGCCTCCGTTCTGGCCGATTCCGATTCGCCACTATCTCGGCGCCCTTTTGTTGAAGGCCGGTCAACCAGGCAAGGCAGAAGCCGTCTACCGAGCCGATCTTGTTAAAAACCCACGGAACGGCTGGGCTCAGTTCGGGCTCATGCAGAGCCTCCGTGCTCAACGGAAGAATCATGATGCAGACGTGGTGGAAGAGCAGTGGAAGCACGCATGGGAGCATGCGGATGTGACCCTCACGGCGTCTCGGTTTTGAGAAACAGAACGCAGATGTGTAGGAGGAAGTGATGCGATTTGTCGTTGGCGTAATGGGGCCGGCGAAAGCCTCAAAGAAAGATCTCGATAATGCTCGAGTCCTCGGAGAATTCATTGCGCGGCGCGGGTGGGTCGTCTTGACCGGTGGTCGTGACGTGGGTGTCATGGACGCGGCGTGCGAAGGGGCCAAGCGGGTCGGCGGAAGCTTGACCATCGGAATCATGCCGACCGCCAAAGACAAGGTGTCGCGTCATGTGGACGTGCCGATCATCACGGAAATGGGCAGTGGTCGTAATAACATCAATGTTCTGACCAGTCATGTGGTGGTGGTCTGCGGATTGAGCGGGTCGGGCACGGTGTCGGAGGTTGCCCTGGCTGTCAAAGCCGGTAAGCCGGTGATTCTCGTCGAAGCCTCACTTGCTGACGTGACCTTCTTCAGCAAGCTCGATCGGCGTTTAGTCAATGCTGCCGCGTCACCGGAAGAGGCCATTGAGCTGATCATGAAACTGATGGACGGGCGCCAACGACGCCTGCCTCGTACTCGGCCGGATACGCTCCGCTATACTCCGGTCTGAGGGCCGGGGCGTACAAAGACTTATCTCGCGCAAAACACTGCCAGAACGAGTTACGCAACATTCATCTCCCAACAATCCTCGTAGTAAGATAGAAGAACCGTCGCACGACGACAACGATGAAAGGGAGGAGTCGTGATGATCACTCGTCAACGCATCTCATGCATAGTCATCAGTCTTGTGACTTGCGCCGTGCTCATCGGCTGGTCCTCAAACGGAGTTTTGAGCGCGCCGACTACTGCCAAAGCGTACTTTGCAGGAGGCTGCTTCTGGTGCATGGAAGAAGCCTTTGAAAAGATCGACGGAGTCACTGCCGTCGTCTCAGGCTACATGGGGGGAACCGTGGCCAACCCCACCTACGAAGAGGTCTCGGCGGGACGCACAGGGCATGCGGAGTCGGTCGAGGTCACCTATGACCCCTCAAAGGTCACTTACGAGAAATTAGTGGATGCCTTTTGGCACAACGTGGATCCGGTCACTCCGAACGCGCAATTCTGCGACCACGGTTCCCAATACCGGTCCGTCCTGTTTTACTCTACAGATGAGGAACAGCGCCTGGCGGACGCATCCAAGCAGACTATCGAACAGTCGAAGCGGCTACCGGCACCGATTGTGACGCAGGTGGCGCAGGCATCGACGTTTTACCTGGCGGAAGACTATCACCAGGACTACTACAAGAAAAATCCGCTTCGGTATAAGTACTACAAGTATAGCTGCGGCCGGGCCAAGCGCCTGGAAATACTGTGGGGGAAGTCGTAAAGCGATGACCAAACGCTTACTTCAGAGACGTGTGTGACTCGTGGGGGTGATCAGAGGGGCTATAAATTCTAGTAACAATTTCTCCATGATGAATGGATGGGAGATGACGAAGCGAACTACCGCAATGATCTGGATTTCATAATCAGATTTCTCAGCCGCTCCCGCTGAGCCAGGCGAATGCTGGTGAACTCCAGGCCGAATTGCTTGCCGTCGATCCAGCGCACGATGGCCTGATCGACGCGCAGGGGCCACTTAAAGTCTGAGAGGAACAGCGACAGTTTCAAGAGCATCCCGACCTGAAGCTCGATTGAGGATTCAGCGCTGCACCCGTTTGTCGATACGTCCAGCATGGTTGCCTCACCTTCAAAGTCATCATCGCCAAAGAAGAACAAGCGACAGGAGAGCGTAATTCTTCTGCCGCGCCTATCTTGTAATCCGGCATTGTTCTGATCAGATTCTCCAGAGACTGGTAAGGGCATAACAGTTAGTACCTCCAACTCAAGATCGGGTCAGCGCACCTTAGTGTACGCATCACAAACACTTGAGCAAGCAGAATCTGGATTTTCCCTGAGTGGCTCAATGCCTGCTCCAATCGCATGCCGACTCTATCTTGACGCCAGCACCATCCTCTGCCACAAAGGACATCGGTTCAGGGAGGGGAAGAATGGGTATGGTGACGCGAACAGTCAGTCGACGGATGGCGGATCTCGCTCAATCAGAAATCCGGGCGATGACCCAGGCCTGCGCGAGTGCGAAGGGCCTCAATATGGCACAGGGGGTTTGTGATACGCCGGTGCCACTGATTGTTCTCGAAGGAGCAGAGAAAGCCATCAGGGACGGACACAATGTGTACACCCGCTTCGACGGCTTGCCGGAGCTACGACAAGCCATTGCGGACAAACTGGCCCGGTATAACGGCCTGCACGCCGATCCTGAAACGGACGTGACTGTCAGTGCAGGCGCCACCGGAGCCTTTCACTGTGCCTGTGCCGCGCTACTGAATCCCGGCGACGAAGTCATTCTCTTTGAGCCATACTATCAATACCATATCAGTGCGCTTGCCGCCGTCGAGGCGGTTCCGGTGGTCGTGCCAATGCAGCCTCCTACCTGGGCCTATTCGATGAATGGACTGGAAGAAGTCGTTACTGCTCGTACGAAAGCCATCATCGTAAATTCGCCCGGCAACCCGTCGGGTAAAGTGTTCAGTCGAACGGAACTTGAGGCGCTGGCCGAGTTTGCCTGCCGGCACGATCTGTTTGTCCTGACGGACGAAATCTACGAATATTTTCTGTATGACGGGCGACAACATGTCAGCATGGCCGCCTTGCCGAACATGGCTGAGCGGACAGTGACCATCGGAGGATATTCCAAGACGTTCAGCGTGACGGGGTGGCGAATTGGGTATAGCGTGGCTGCACCGCCATGGACAAAAGCCATCGGGGCGATGAACGATCTCCTGTATGTCTGTGCACCGGCGCCGCTTCAGATGGGCGTGGCTCGCGGCATTAATGAGTTGCCGGATGAGTTCTATCGAAACCTGGCGTGTGAGTATCAGCACAAGCGTGACCGATTTTGCAGTGCGCTGACCAATGCGGGGCTCACCCCCTCGATTCCGGAAGGAGCCTATTACGTCTTGGCAGATGTGTCCCGTCTTCCAGGCGTTACAGGGAAAGCGCGCGCCATGGCGCTGTTGGGAAAAACAGGCGTGGCCGGTGTGCCGGGAGAGGCATTTTTTCACGGTGCGACCGGAGCTGAGTTCATTCGTTTCAGCTATGCCAAGACGGATTTTGATCTCGAGGAAGCCTGCCGACGATTGACGCAAGCCAGCTTCTAGCAAGATATTGAAAGCGTGGTCTCGCAAATTTTCCTGCTCGGCCCTTGGGCTTGTCGAGGGGTACGTGACTTCAAGCGAATCCCTACATGATTATTCAGCTTCAAGATGCACACCTCTCCCGGAATGCCTTCCCGGTTGATAAGGAACATCGGCGACTCTTGCTTGTCAGAAGAGAGTCCTCGTGTTATGAACGGCAGTATGCGTCTCGCTGTTCTTCTTGCTTCAGCGCTGTTCGCGGTGGGATGTGGGCACCAACCGTTGCCTCAGCTCCCTGTCCAGACTGAGGGTTCGGCCGATGATCGTTCCGTACTGGAAGGAGAATGGGAATACGAAGACGGTGGGAGCGTCGTTCTCCGTCTTGATGAACAAGGCAATGGAACGTATGAGTTTAAAGATGGGCGGTTCGAAACCAATCAGTTCGGTGGCCGGATCTGGGGCGGGAAATGGTATCAAAAAGAAAACGATCGTGAAGGTGGTTTCCGCGTGACGCTCTCTGCCGATTATGAGGAAGGCGAGGGCACCTGGTGGTACGATCGAATCGGCACAAACGCATCACCATTGAAGAAGGGCGGCACATTTCGTGTGACCAAGAAAACCTCTGTGACGCATCTTCGCGACGCCACAGTTGAGCCCTGATGCTTCATCCCCAACTCATTACGTAAGCCTGTTACTAATTTGGCCAGTCAACTGCTTGAACTGCTGCGTGACGGCGTCTGGGCAATGTGGACCGGTCGCGATGAGTCCGTGGTAGCGAGGCTCAGGTCGGTTGAAAGTCAGACTCTGTCCGTGACCATCAGAGATAGTTCCACCGGCTTCTGTGAGGAGGAGAGTTCCCGCCGCGACATCCCATTCGTTTTCAGGTTCCAATGTTGCCACTGCCTCGATGCGGCCGGCTGCCGTGAGTGCCAGCACCCAAGCAATGGAGCGGATCGGTCGGCTGTTAGCCGACGGCTCAATCGGCGTGAATCTGCCGAGCTGTTGTTCCCATGGATTCAGAGCGATGATCGGCTGCCGATCCTTCACTTTTGTCGGTGAAGCGATTGCCTTGTCATTGAGCCAAAGCCCTCCACCACAAGTTGCAGTGAATAATTCATTCGTCGAAGGGTTAAAGATACCGGCGACGACCGGTTGACCCCGCTCAATGAGCGCAACGGAAATACAGAATTCCGGTTCACCACGGATGAACGCCTTCGTCCCGTCTATCGGATCAACCACCCAGACTCGCTGCTTCCGAAGTCGGTCAGGGCTATCGGGCGATTCTTCTGAAAGCCATCCGTCTTGAGAAAACGCCGAGGTCAGGCGTGAGAGGAGCACCTGATTCACGGCCAGATCCGCAGAGGTCACTGGCGACTGATCCGGCTTTTGAATCGTCTCAAAGCCATCAACGGCACACCGCAAGGCTTCAGCCCCGGCCATCCGGATCGCATCGATGAGCACTTCGAGTTCAGAGTCCCATGCCATGACAGAAGAGTACCAGGACTGAAGGCGGATGCAAAGAAGCGAATGGGTGCCGACTTGACCTGGCCTCAGAATCTGCGTACAAGCACCCTACGATGAAGCTGGTCCAAAAACGATCGAAGAAGACAGGACTCTCGCCAGGAACGCTCATTCACATCGGTGAACAGCGAACGGAGACCGTGAGCGTCACCCTGTTTAATTATGCCGGGACCCAGTGCGAAGAACAGGTTGTGACGGATGTGACGGCTCTCCGGCTGCCTGCCGACGAAACCGTTACGTGGGTGAATGTCGGCGGGGTCCATAAGGTCGATGTTTTGGAAGCTTTCGGCAAATGTTTCGGACTCCACCCCCTCTTGCTGGAAGACATCGCCAATACGGATCAACGTCCGAAACTGGATGACTATGAAACCTACTTGTTTCTCGTCATGAAGATGCTGATGCCCTCGCAGAACGGGGACATTATGGTTGAGCAGGTGAGTTTCGTTTTAGGACGGAACTATGTGCTGTCGTTCCAGGAAAACGGGACGGATGTCTTTCATTCGGTGCGGGAACGGCTGAGGGGCGGCAAGGGACGTCTTCGGCAACATGGATCGGACTATCTGCTGTACGCGCTCATTGATGCCCTGGTCGACCAATATTTCACCGTCCTCGAAATGCTTGGAGAACGGATCGAGGCGCTGCAAGAACAGGTCATTGAGGATCCCAGACCGAATACGCTCAAAGATATTCACGCGCTCAAACGGCAGCTGTTGTTCGTGCGGCGTGCGGTGTGGCCCTTGCGGGAAGCGACCCACAACTTGTCTCGTTCAGACTGTCCGTTTTTCCATGACCCCATCAAGGTCTATGTCCGGGACGTCTACGACCATGTGGTGCAGATCGTCGATACGATCGAGACCTTGCGCGAAATGATGTCGGCTAGTCTCGACATTTATCTTTCAAGCGTCAGTTATCGGTTGAACGCCGTGATGCGGGTGTTGACGGTCATTACGACGATTTTTATGCCGCTCACGTTTATCGCCGGCATCTACGGGATGAATTTTGAACATATGCCTGAGCTGAAGTGGCCCTGGGGCTATCCCATGGCGGTCGGTGTGATGGGACTCGTCGCGACTGTGATGCTGATCGGATTTCGGCGAAAAAAATGGCTGTAGTAGAAATAAACGCGCTAGTCGTCTTGAACCTCAACCTTGTCCACAAAGTAGGTCGTTTCACCGAAGCAGGTGGTCGGAAGATAACGATATTCTTTGTAATGAAGAATGAGCCGTTTGCCCAGGACTTGGTTTAACCGCTCGGCCACTTTCTCGTTCTCGGCCGTAAATTGCCAGAGAACCGGCGCGACGCCAGGCACCGTAGTCATCGCCAGCTCTCCTTCATAGGTTTTGCAGACCCAGCCCTTGTTTGAAAACTTCTGGATGTAACCGGCACGGTTGCCGTCTGAATAACTGTAGTTGAAGGCCACGACCAGGTAAGCGGCGGCAAGAAAGACAATAACTGTGAGAACAAACTTGGGCACCCACAGGATGGAAGACCGGTTCACGGGCATCTCCTTGCGTTATGAGCGTAGATCCGGAAACAGCCAGGGAGCTTCAGCCATCCGACGGGTTTCATAGGCCGTAATTGCTGGTTCATGCTGGAGGGTGAGGCCGATCGAATCCAGCCCTCGATAGAGGCAATCTTTACGGAAGGGATCGATCTCGAACCGATAGAGTATCCCCTTCGGAGTTGTAACGGCTTGGCGATCCAGATCGACCGTCAGCCGGTACCCCTCGATGGTGAGGGCGTCATTCATGAGGAGCTGTACGTCTTCCGATCTCAAGACCACGGGGAGAATGCCGTTCTGAAAACAGTTGTTATAGAAGATATCGGCAAAACTCGGAGCGATGACGCACCGGAACCCTTGATCCAGCAGCGCCCACGGTGCATGTTCACGAGATGAGCCGCAGCCGAAATTATCTCGAGTGACAAGGATCGTCGCGCCTTGATATCGAGGCTGGTTTAAAAAAAATGAGGGATCCGGAGATCCGTCCTTGAGTTTTCGCCAATCAAAGAACAGGCCCTCCCGGAGGCCGGTGCGTTTAATCGTTTTCAAGAATTGCTTCGGGATGACTTGATCGGTATCGACGTTCACCCGATCGAGGGGAGCTACGAGACCGGTCAATGTGGTAAAAGGTTCCATCGCGTCGTTAACTCCAGTGTCGGATATCCACAAAGTGCCCTTCAATGGCGGCGGCAACCGCCATTGCCGGAGACACCAGGTGAGTACGGCCTCCGGCTCCCTGGCGTCCCTCGAAATTTCGATTGCTTGTCGAAGCACAGCGTTCGCCGGGCTTCAGGACATCGGCGTTCATCGCCAGACACATGCTGCACCCGGCCTCTCGCCATTCGAATCCTGCCTCGCGGAACACACGATCCAGCCCCTCGGCTTCCGCTTGTTGTTTGATGAGCCCTGATCCTGGAACCACCATTGCGTGCACGGTCGTTGCGACTTTCTTGCCCTTGGCAAAGCTGGCGGCGAGCCGAAGATCTTCAATCCGCGAGTTAGTACAGGAACCGATGAACACCTTGTCGACGGCGATATCAGTAATCGGCATATTTGGTGACAGTCCCATGTATTCCAGGGCCCGTTCGGTTGCATGTTTCAGTTTTTCGTCGGGCATTGATCGAGGATCCGGAACGGCTTGATCGACCCCGATTACCATGCCGGGGCTGGTGCCCCAACTGACTTGCGGTGCAATGAGTTCTGCCTGGAGCGTGATGGTCGCATCATAACGAGCGTCCGGATCAGTCTGTAGAGAGTGCCAGACTGCAACCGCTCGGTCAAAGAGCTCTCCCTTTGGAGCAAGCGGACGTCCCTTGATATACGCGATCGTCTTTTCGTCAGGAGCGACCATGCCGGCCCGCGCCCCGCCCTCAATCGACATGTTGCAGAGCGTCATGCGGCCTTCCATGCTGAGGGCTTTGATCGCCGAACCGGTATATTCGATGACATAACCGGTCCCTCCCGCAGTACCGATCTTCCCGATGATCGCTAAGATGATGTCCTTGGCCGAGCAGCGATCTGAGAGCGTTCCATCGACGCGTATTTCCATCGTCATGGGTCGCTTCTGCACCAGGCATTGCGTGGCCAACACATGCTCCACTTCGCTCGTTCCAATCCCGAACGCCAGGGCGCCGAATGCCCCATGGGTGGATGTGTGCGAATCGCCACAGACGATCGTGGTGCCGGGGAGCGTGAATCCTTGTTCCGGACCGATGACATGAACGATGCCTTGGCGGATGTCGCTCATGTTGAAGAGCGTGATGCCGACATCCTTGCAGTTGTCTTCCAGTGTTTGAATTTGCAGCGCGCTCACGTGATCGGCAATCCCTAATCGACGGTCCGTGGTAGGGACGTTATGATCCGGCACCGCGAGCGTCGCGGCAGGTCGTCGTGGACGACGTCCTGCAAGCTTCAACCCTTCAAAGGCTTGGGGAGAGGTCACTTCATGAACCAACTGTCGATCGATGTACAGCAATGTCGTGCCGTCCGGTTCCGATCGGACGACATGTGAGTCCCAAATCTTATCGAATAGCGTCTTGCCTGCCATGTGCGCTCCTAGTTCTCGTCCAACGACGGCACATTATATAAGGAAGTCCCATGCGCTTGACAAGGTGTTCATGCGGCTTGCCCGACATCGAGAGACGTGATACCACCACTTCCATGGATGTGGCGCCGTGGAGCGACCCGCGTACGGTGGAGTGGAGTCAGCGACTGCTGGACAGCTATCGTCATTGGCTGGGAAAGGATCTGATCGAGCGGGTCCTTGACGTACAACAACAAGCACGTGCGCTGTTCGAATCATCGGCTGTCGTCGTATCACACGGAGTGGAACCGGACCCGCTTTTAAACTACGGCAACCGAATCGCCTTAGGTCTATGGGAATTACCCTGGGATCAATTCGTTGCCATGCCGTCTCGACTCACGGCTGAGGCGGCTGACCGTACTGAACGGAGGGAAATGTTGGAGCAGGCGACGCGCAATGGCTATTTCGACGGATATCGCGGCGTGCGAATCTCTTCGACCGGTACGCGGTTTCTTGTCGAGCATGCCTTGATTTGGACTGTGATCGATCCCGCCGGAATCCCGATTGGTCAAGCCGCGACGTTCTCGAGCTGGTCCTATCTATAATCATTCGGAAAGTGTTAGCCACACGATCCCCGCCCGCCATACTCCGGGTGAGAAAGAGGCGACGAGTGAAAACTTTCGTTAACCGATTGACAGGCCAAGCACGCTCTTCCCCGGCAGGGCTGAAATGCTCCACCTGAAGGAGCGAGGGTCAGGTCCAGAGCTCAAGAGGACCGTGATTTGCGATGCCCCTCAGCAGATCGTGGTTGGCAAGAATGCCGACAAGATGGCGATTCTGATCCAGAATCGGAACGGCGTGGATTCGTTCATCCAACATGACGCGGGCGATTTCACGGATTTCTGTCACGGGCGTTGCAGAAATCACACGGGATGTCATAATTTCTGCCAGTCGCCGCTTGGAGGCTTGTCGCGTATCGGCTGCCGTGATCAGTTCCGGTACATGGTGGAGGAGGTCGCGGTACGACACCATTCCGACGAGGGTCTCATGCATCGACGTGATGGGGATATGGTGAACCCCTTTTTGTGACATGCTCGTCCACGCGTCCAGTAAGGTGCTGTCAGAGGGGAGGGTGAGAACCGGAGTGCTCATCAGATCGCGAGCCAGGATGGCGGGTTTCAGGTGTGGTTGCTCAGCGTTCTGTTGTTGGTACGCCGTTTGTGCTGCTAACGCCGAGCGACCCAATGAAGACGAACGTCGATCATGAAGCTCTTGTTCCCCACCGGATTCAGTGTGGCTATTCCGTGGGCCAACCGGTTTGATCGGATACGTCTCTATGATTCCATTGACCGCCAGAATGAGGGACATGCGTCAGCTCCTCATCGGTCTTATCGGAAACTCTTGGGAACTACTTAAGCGGCATATGCGAGAATTAAATTGGGTAAGAGACCTGCTTCATCGATTCAAAGTTTCAGCATGATGTTCATTCCGTTCCCGCACCACTCTCGGTTGCTTCCGTTTTGTCCTCTATGCTATAAGGGTCTCCTCACGCTGTGCTTGATGTCGGTAAACTGAATAGAGACATAGACAAGGCAAAAAAAGTGTCTTGGTACCTAAGGTATCAGCATCTTCGTTGATTAATCAGCCTAAGATTCACAAGCCTCAAAATATCTCTTTACTCAATCTTGCAAGGGGGTAGTCATGGGCAAGACGATGTTGGCGGTCTTCGTTGGCCTTGGAATGGTGTTGGCCGTGGCCTCGGGCTCGTATGCGCTTCAAGCGGGAGGCGTGGAGAGCGGCGATTTGGAAACGGGTTCCGTCGTCGGCCAGCCGTTTAAAGAACTCAGCGTGGATGCGTCGTTCTTTGCGATTGAAGTTGGAAACATGAAAACTTGGTACCCGCCGACGACCGTGATTGACTTTAAATCACGTCCTGGTGCCCCAGTTTTATTGAAAGTCACGAATAATGCCACAGCAGAACATGGCTTTCATCTCAGTGCTGCGGTCAATCAGTCGGGACCATTTGTCTTAGATACTAAGTTAGTGCTTAAGCCAGGGGAAACGCGGTACATCGGAGTTCCGACGAGTGATTTGTTTTATGCTGCGGGAAGCGTTCTCGAATATCGATGCCATTTACATCCAGCTCATGTCGGCGGAAAACTGCTTATGCTGAAATAGTAGATTTCAAATCAAGAGTAAGCGATACCAACGGCCTCGGTGTAGCCCACCGAGGCCGTTTATTTTTCAGAGACGGTGATCAAAAGAAAGGCCCTTGTTCCGGTTGGAGCAAGGGCCTTCGAACGGTCGAATCACGTAATTGATTAATTTCTTACGCCACTCCACACCTTGGCGGGGTCGATGGCTTTATCAGGATTCAATGTCTTTGCCCTATCGAGAAGCAAATCCGTCGTTTCAGGATACAGAGGGTCTGAAATGCAGCAATTATCTACGGGGCACACCGCAGCACACTGGGGTTCATCAAAGTGACCGACACACTCGGTGCAGCGGTCATGCGCGATGACATAAATATTGTCGCCGACGCCTTGCCCATCGCCGACGTGATTGCCTTTGGTCTCAGCATCGCTTCTTGTTTCAAAAATCGCTTCATTTGGACATTCTGGTAGACATGCGCCACAGGAGATGCATTCATCCGTAATCAATAATGCCATGACTCAAGCCTCCTTCTCACACCCAAAAAGACGATAAGAATATTGACAAGTTCGTGCGGCTCACACCATAGTGCATTCGGCAACCTATGGCGGCTAAGCACGCGGAAAGACATTTTATTCTGTGATTCTTTTCTCTGTCAATAAAACGGAATCCGGTAAGAAGACCTAGCTGAGTAGTGTAGATAGGCCATTGGTCCCACCAAGAAAGCAACCATCGATCATCATCAAGCATGGCATCTGATCAAGCGCAGGCGAGTAGTCGAGAGCAGCGAAAAAAGCGGATCATCATGATGGCCCTACTGGCGCTGCTCATCATGAGCGCCTCGGTGTTCCTCGTTGAACGCAAAGAGTCGAGCATCATCGTCGTCACATTTCCGAGCGGTGTCGAACTGGAAGCCGAAGTGGCGGATACCCCTGAGAAGTTGCTTTTTGGGCTCGCCTTTCGTGAAGCATTGCCTCCAGGCGGTGGCATGCTCTATATCTTTGAGCAGAACGGGATGCATCGTGTGACCACCAGAGAGTACCGATTCCCCATCGACATTCTCTGGGTGGACGAGAGCCATCATGTGGTAGATATGCTGGAACATGCGGACCCATGCGCCAAGGATCCGTGTCCCATGTTCGGGCCACCGCCTGAAGCAGTTCGATATGTGATACAAGCCGAATCAGGGTTTATTAAGAAAGCCGGAGTTGCAAAAAGCGATGAGCTCAAGTATGCCCTTCGCATGTAAAGATTGGGAGACCGTACAAGGAACGACACACGATGGATGGGTTTCAAAAGGTTGCGCAGATCGATGAATTACTGCCGGGGCAGTCAAAGATCGTCACGGTCAGTGACCGTCCGATCGCGCTGTTCAACGTCGAGGGGAAATTCTACGCCATCCACAACAGCTGCCCTCATGAGGGGGGGCCGCTCATTGAGGGACGACTCAAGGGACATGTGATTGCTTGTCCCTGGCATGATCTGGCGTTCGATGTTCGAAACGGGCAAGGCACCGACGGCGGCGGATATTGTGTCGGAAGCTATGAAGTCCGAGTGGACGGGAACGATATTTTCATCGGCGCACGACGAAAAATATAGAAGAAAGTCCCGGCCGAGTGGCTGTCTTCGTGACACGGATCTGGACATCGACGTGAGCATTGCGAGTACCGATCATAACCTTGTATTGGACGGCAGCGACGACCGCACAGTGGAGGTCGGCCACTCATTCGTCATCCATCTCTGGGAAGATCGCACCAGAGGTGAACAGTGGGTGCCGTC
>CABVRR010000009.1:11182-43064 GCA_902500705.1 uncultured Nitrospira sp. | reverse complement strand
GCTTGCACCAGGGAAGATCTTCGATGGGGGCGCTGTGATATCAAAAGCGTCAATCTCCTCGCCAACGTTCTTGCCCGGGAAGAAGCAAAGAAGGCCGGCGTCTTCGAAACAATTTTGGTCAAAGACGGTTTTGTCATGGAAGGGGCGCTGAGTAACGTCATGGCCGTTCAGGATGGAGTTATTCTGACGGCCCCCGAAGGCTCTCGCATTCTCTCCGGCGTGACTCGAACTGTGGCGTTAGAGTTGGCAAAGAAAGATAACCTCGTCGTCGAAGAACGATTCGTACCACTCGACGTGCTCTACCGCGCGGATGAAGTCTTTCTGACCGGCACCACCCTCGAAGTTCTTGGGGTCGTCCGGATCGATGGGAAAACCATCGGCTCAGGCCAGCCCGGACCGATCACAAGGACGCTGGCTGCTCGCTGGGCCTCGTTGACCGGGTAGTACCCTTGCTTTGCTCAGAGGTGCGTGGTATGGTGCTGCCTCTGTAAGTGGGCTCATGCCCACTTTTTTGTTTGGACCCATGTCAAAAGGAAAATGGGTTGGGCATGTCGGGCAGCGGTCCGCAGCCGGTTGCAGACCGGTTGCACGAAATTATTTCACCGATCTTATGGACGCTCGGGCTTGAGTTGGTCGATGTGGTGTGCGTAGGGCGCGGCCCTCGCTCTGTCGTTCGCGTTCTGATCGATAAATCGGGTGGAATCAGCATCGCAGACTGTGAGCAAGCACATAAAACTCTAGGACCGGCGCTTGACGTGGCCGATCCTTTCCCTCATGCCTATACCCTTGAAGTGTCTTCTCCAGGGCTTGATCGGCCCTTCAAGAGACCTCAAGACTATCAACGGGCAATTGGAAAAGAGGTGGGGCTCAAGTTGCGACAACCGTTCGAAGGCCAGTGGAAAATCACCGGGCAACTGATGCAAGTAGATGAGCAATACGTTGTCTTGACGGTGGCCGTAATGGGGGCGCCGCAGACGGTGAGACTGAGTCGGGACATGATTGCGGAGACAAAGCTGGTCGTTAAGATTTAAATAGGATTCAAAGAGAGCAGGAGATTCTCAGCGGTAACCGGAGGCAGGAGCGCGACGTATGAACCGAGAACTGATTTCAGTAATCGACGAAATCGGGCGTCAGAAAGGAATCGACAAGGCCCGTGTCATCGGGGCCATTGAGTCCGCCCTGCAGACAGCCGCGAAGAAACGCTTCGGCCAGGCTGAAAACATCCAAGTCGAGATCGACCCCAAAACCGGAGAAATTTCAGTCGTATCCAAAAAGATCATCGTAGAAACGGTCAGTAATCCCAAGGCGGAGATTTCGCTTCAGGAGGCTCGCCAGTTTGACAGTGAAGCCGAGGTGGGTGATGAAATCGGATCACTGATTGAAATGAACGAGTTGGGCAGAATCGCCGCACAAACTGCGAAGCAGGTCATTTTCCAAAAGGTGCGTGAGGCGGAATGGGAGGCGGTCCAAAAAGAATACTCGACGCGTCAGGGCGATCTTATGACGGGCATCATTCTCGGCATGGAGCGACGAAACTATCTTGTGGATCTCGGAAAGACCGAGGCGCTCTTGCCGATCCAGGAACAGATCCCGCGTGAAACATATCGACGCGGTGATCGTGTGAAGGCGATGTTGCTGGAAGTGCGTCGGACGCCGAAAGATGTTCAAGTCATTTTGTCCCGTAGCCATCCGCAATTCGTGGCCAAACTTTTTGAACTTGAAGTGCCTGAAGTCATGGAGAAAATCATCGAGATTCGATCGGTCGTTCGTGAGCCTGGGGACCGGACAAAGATCGCGGTGACGTCACGTGAAAAGGCTGTCGATCCCGTCGGGGCCTGTGTCGGCATTAAGGGGTCTCGCGTGCAAGCGGTCGTTCGTGAGCTGCGGGGCGAGAAGATCGATATCATTACCTGGACTCAAGATCCACGAGTGTTTATCGCAGAAGCCTTGAACCCGGCGACGATCGAAAAAGTCGGCATCGACGAAGAAAAGAAGTCGGCGCTCGTGGTGGCCGCCGATTCGCAATTGTCGCTGGCGATCGGCAAAAACGGTCAGAATGTCAGGCTTGCGGCGCGTTTGACAGGATGGAAGATCGACATTATCAGTGCTACCGAGTACGAAAAGGAAAAGGTCGAGCGAGATAAAGAGATCAAGGCAGCGCTCGCAGAGGAAACCGAAGCTCAACGACTGCAGGAAGAAGCTCGGCAAGCCGCCAGAGCTGAGGAAGCAACGAGCGGATAGGATACGGAACTGTCCCAATGGCTATGCGTGTATACGAACTCGCGAAGAAATTAGGAATGGAAAATCGAGTGCTCATCCCCGAGCTGAAGAAGATGGGGGTGGCGGTTTCATCTCACAGCAGTACGCTCGACGATGAAATCGTTCAGAAAGTGATGGATAAAATCGCCCCAACCTCGAAAAATCAAGACATAGGAGCTGAGGGAGAGCTTGGCACAAAGTCAGCGGAGCACGCGAGTCGCGGTAAAGTGATGACGGCAAAAGGCCACGTCATCGAAGAGCCATCCAAGCCTGATAAACGTCGTATTCTGATCAAGCGAAAGAAAGAGGATGAGCCACTTGAAGCCATTTCCTCGACTCCGCTTGTTGAGAGTGAGCAGCCATCGCCAACGGCCCCGGCAATCGTCGCATCGACACCGGACTCATCCACCGAGCATCCTGGTAGCGATGTCCCGGACGATCTCAGTCCTCCACCGAAGGAAAGTTCGGATGTCATTGCGCCACCTCCATCGCCTGTTGCAAAGCAGGGAGAGGTGTCTGTAAAGCCGACCGTTATTCCTCCCGCCGCTCCTCCTCCCACAGTCGGGGTGCCCACGCTAGAGTCTGTGGCGGGTAAAAAGAAAAGTATGGCATTCGAAGCCATTGAGGCAGAAGCGCAAAAAGACAAGCAGAAGAAAGCGCGAAAAACGGGGCGTCCTAGAGATGACCAACAGCAACAGCAAGATGTGAAACTTCGAGAAGATGCCGCCCGATGGCAAGATCTTCGCGCAATTCCGGTGCAGCGCCGGGATGATCGAACCAAGCATGTCCACCATAGTACCCCGGCAGAAATCACAAAACCACGGCGGAAGAGCGTGAAGGTCACTCCACGGACAACCGTGAAAGAATTTGCCGAGTTGATCGGTCAGCGTCCGGCGGACATTGTTCGAAAGTTGATGGATATGGGGCAAATGCTCACGTTCCATCAGCCGATGAACCTCGATGCGGCGTCGATTTTCGCCGAAGAAAGCGGAGTCAAAATCGAAATCTCCATCGAGAAAGTCGGGGATGAGTTGTTGCAAGATGTTGTCGAGACTGGTGGAGATGAGCGTCCGGAACCGCGACCTCCGGTGGTGACCATTATGGGGCACGTCGATCACGGAAAGACGTCTCTTCTCGATGCGATCCGCCAAACAAAAGTGGCGGAAGGCGAAGCCGGCGGGATCACCCAGCATATCGGTGCCTATACGGTCTCAGTACGCGGCAAGCAAGTGGCGTTTCTGGACACTCCAGGTCACGAAGCCTTTACAGCCATGCGCGCTCGTGGGGCCAAGGTCACGGACATTGTCATTTTAGTCGTCGCGGCGGATGACGGCGTCATGCCGCAAACCATCGAAGCGATCCACCATGCCAAGGCAGCCGGGGTGCCGTTGATTGTGGCGATGAATAAGATTGATAAGCCGACCGCCAACCCTGATCGAGTCAAGAATGCTCTGTCTGAATATGGACTGATCTCGGAAGCCTGGGGTGGAGACACCATTATGGTTGAGGTCTCCGCTAAAGAAAAAACGGGGCTCGATACCCTGCTTGAGATGATTTTGCTTCAGTCGGAAGTGCTTGAACTCAAGGCCGATCCGCATCGGCAGGCCAAAGGGACCGTCATCGAAGCCAAGATTGAGCGCGGAAGAGGTCCTGTGGCGACAGTGTTGGTTCAGAGCGGAACCCTCCGGGTGGGGGATGCGTATGTTGTGGGAACATTCAGCGGGAAAGTCAGGGCCTTGATCAGTGATCGTGGCGAAAAGACACAACAGGCAGGGCCGTCCATTCCTGTGGAAGTGATCGGACTGCCGGGCGTCCCATCAGCAGGAGATGTCTTTCATGTCGTTTCGAACGAGAGAGTCGCCCGAGAGATCGCAGAAGAACGAACGCAGAAGCGGCGGGCCGCAGAACTGACCAGCCCCGCAAAGGTCTCCTTGGACGATCTTTTCGCAAAGATCCAAGAAGGATCCGTGAAGGAATTGCCCATTGTGGTCAAAGCCGATGTGCAAGGATCGTCGGAAGCATTGGTCGGCGCAGTTGAAAAACTCTCGACGCAGGCCGTTAAGCTCCGTGTGATTCACAACGGAGTCGGGGGCATCATGGAGTCCGATGTGTTACTGGCCGCGGCATCGCGCGCCATCATTATCGGCTTCAACATCAGGCCGGAGCCGAAGGCGGCCGCCCTTGCCGAGCAGCAAGGTGTCGACATCAGGCTCTACACGATCATTTACGATGCCATTGCCGACATCAAGGCTGCAATGGAAGGCCTGCTCGAACCGACGTTGAAAGAGCGAGTGCTGGGACGCGCAGAGGTTCGACAGGTATTTACGATTCCAAAAGTTGGGGCGATTGCTGGGTCGTATGTCGTCGATGGAACACTTTCTCGGTCAAGCGCCGGGGTGCGCGTGATTCGCGACAATGTGGTGGTCTATCAGGGGAAACTCGGATCATTGCGGCGTTTCAAAGATGATGTGCGCGAAGTACAACAAGGATATGAATGTGGCTTGAGCATCGAGAACTTCAATGACGTCAAATCAGGCGATATCGTCGAGGCCTATGCCATCGATAAAATCGCGACGAAGCTCCAGTAAAAGCCTCAGCACTTTTCGTGCAGCCTATTGCTCAAGCATGGGGCGCACTCAGTAAACGGACTTGTAGTATCTCCGTCATGTCTCTGCGCTGACTGAAGCTTGGCCATGGTTGTGGGTGTATGCACAGTAGAGTTATTCATTGCAGAGAGTCAGTCGCTGAAAGATAAGCGA
Source organism: uncultured Nitrospira sp. (assembly GCA_902500705.1). Taxonomy (GTDB): domain Bacteria; phylum Nitrospirota; class Nitrospiria; order Nitrospirales; family Nitrospiraceae; genus Nitrospira_D. Next base: position 38,046 of record CABVRR010000009.1, on the reverse strand, counting down.
CAAGTTATTCTTGGACTCAAGGACAGGCTTCGAGGCAAGTTTAACCTCTCCGTCGCTGAAGTCGAAGACCAAGACCTCTGGCAGAAGGCCATCCTTGGGATTGCCTGTGTCTCAAACGAGAGTCGCCATGTGAGCCAGGTCTTTGAACAAGCCTTGAATATGATGAAAAGTATGCCGGCAGTCGAAGTGGTTCGATCGCAAGTGGAATTGCTCTAGCCCTTGCACGATGTACATGATTGACAGAGCCAGGATTGCACGATGTCGAAGACAACGTATAAACGGGCAGATCGGGTGGCCGATCAAATTCGAATGGAAGTCGCAGATATTCTGATGCGAAAAATCAAGGATCCCCGGGTTCATGACGTGACGGTTACCGATGTCGAACTTACGGGAGACTTACGCATTGCCCATGTTTTTGTCACGACGATGGAGAGCGGCGAGGCCGAACGGGATATCTTTACCGGTCTCTCAAAAGCCAGTGGGTTTGTGCGGTCTGAATTGGGACGACGGCTCTCGCTTCGCTATCTTCCGGATGTGATTTTCAAGAAAGATGTCAGTGGACCTCGTGGTGACCGTATCATGCGGCTCTTGGATGGATTGCGGGAAGAGTCTGAACAACCTGAAACCAGGGATTCCCAGGGGCGTGAGCAAGGAATCGCAGACTCTTAGAAGTTATGAGTGCAACCGATACCATAACCAACCGAGGGAACGCCTTGGAGGGTGTTCTCATCGTCCGCAAGGAAACTGGTTGGACGTCACATGATGTCGTCGCCAAGGTTCGGAAATTGTTAGGTGGGTGCAAAGTCGGCCATGCCGGTACGCTGGATCCCAGTGCCACGGGTGTCTTGCCCATTTTGGTGGGGCGGGCCACGAGAATCGCTGAGTATCTGGTTGATTGGGACAAGGAGTACCGTGCCGTCTTGCGCTTGGGGGAAACAACAGACACCCAAGATGCAACCGGAAAGGTGTTGAATCGAGTTGACCCATGCGAAGTGGATGAGGATAGGCTTCAGGAGGTGATCGCTCAATTCCGGGGAGTTCAGCAGCAACTGCCGCCGATGTATTCAGCCGTGAAAATCGCCGGACAGCCGTTGTATAAAGCAGCCAGAGCCGGGCGAACAGTCGACAGGGCAGAACGGTCGATCACCATTCATCAGCTGGAGATCGTGGCCCGTCATGGACGTGATGTAACCTTGCGCGTGGTGTGCTCAAAAGGTACGTATGTGCGCACGTTGTCTGCCGACATCGGCGAGGCTCTTGGCGTCGGGGGGCATCTCTATGCGCTCGAACGTCGTCGGGTCGGCTCGCTGTCGATCGATGGTGCGTTGACTGTCGATCAAATTGCAGACGCCCTGGCGAAGGGAACGCTTCACCAGCAGTTTGTTTCATTGGACGAATTACTTGTTCAGCTACCGGCCGTGGTCGTGAACGATGAACAGGCTCAGCGTGTGTTGCATGGCTCGCCGATTCCTTCAATGGACATCGGACAACTGCCGTCTTCATCGGGTTATCCGGTTACTGTGCGGGTAAAAAGTGCGGACGGTCAATTGTTGGCGATCGGGACTCATGATACACGAACCATGGGGCCGATTAAGATTCAGAAGGTATTCAGCCTCTCGGTTCATTAAAGGAGAAGGAGCAGCAATGGCATTACTGAAGGAAGCAAAAACGGACTTGATTAAACAGTATCAACAGCACGACAAGGACTCCGGGTCGCCGGAAGTTCAGATCGCCGTGTTGACCAACCGGATCACCTATCTTACCGAGCATTTCAAGACTCACAAAAAAGATCATCACTCTCGACGGGGATTATTACAGCTCGTTGGACGGCGACGACGATTGCTGGACTATCTCCGCGGTGTGGATGACGCGCGATATCGAGCCGTAATCGACCGACTCGGTATTCGCAAATAACCGGTGTGCGGACAGTGGCGTTCACCGGCGCCATAGCATCGCTCAAGTGTCCCACAGATGAACACCGACATGCGCTCTTGCGACGTGCGGTTCAGTGACAAGCCTGCGATCGGGGCAGACGATGTCTCGCCCACGCCATGTCTCCATGGCCGTGTGCTGACCGCAAGCCTGGCCCGAGCGTATCTCAGTGGGCATCTGTGGATCTAACCAGAGGAGACCATAGATGGTACATGTTGTAGAGCTAGACATTGCAGGCAAGACCCTCCGTCTCGAAACCGGGCGCGTTGCTAAACAAGCCGACGGGTCCATTTGGGCTTCCTATGGCGATACCGTCGTCCTCGCCACGGCCGTGGCTTCGCAAACGGCGAAGCCTGGCATCGACTTCCTGCCCTTAACCGTTGATTACCAGGAAAAAGCCTACGCAGCCGGGAAAATCCCCGGCGGATACTTCAAGCGAGAAGGACGACCGGCTGAAAAGGAAGTCCTGACAAGCCGCTTGATCGATCGTCCGATCCGTCCGTTGTTTCCAGAAGGCTACTATTACGAGACGCAAGTCATTGCCTCCGTGTTATCGGCAGATAAGACCGGCTCTTCCGATGTCATCGGAATCACAGCGGCATCGGCAGCTCTTGCCGTGTCGAACATTCCGTTCAATGGCCCGGTTGCCGGGGTAAAAATCGGTCGGATCAACGGTCAACTCGTTGTCAATCCCGACCTCGAAACCATGGAGAAGAGTGAGCTGCATTTGGTGGTCGCGGGCACAGCCGATGCGGTGATGATGGTCGAAGCAGGTGCCAATGAGTTATCCGAGCAGACGATGCTCGAAGCTTTGGAATTAGCACATTCCGAGATTAAAAAAATCGTTCAGAAAATAAATGAATTGGCTAAGAAGGTTGGGAAGGTCAAGCGAACGGTTGCGACGGAGTCGATCGACTCCACGGTGCAAGCCGAGGTGAAGGCACTGGTTGCGCAACCGATTCGTGACGCCATCATGATTGCCAATAAGACCGCCAGACAGGAGCGGTTGGATCAGGTGTTGGCCGACGCACTAGAAAAGCTGAAAAAACCGGAGACTCCCTCAAGCGAACGGCATATTAAGATCGTGTTCCATAACTTGGAATACACGGAAGTCCGGAAGATGATCCTGGAGAAGCGATCGCGTGCCGATGGACGTGGCCCCGCCGATATCCGCCCAATCACCTGCGAAGTCGGCGCCCTGCCGCGTGCACATGGTTCAGCCATCTTTACCCGTGGTGAAACGCAGAGCTTGGCGGTGGTGACGCTGGGAACGACCGATGATGAACAGCGCATCGACGCCTTGGAAGGCGAGTACATGCGTACGTTTATGCTGCATTACAACTTCCCGCCCTTCAGTGTCGGCGAGGCACGTCCGCTTCGCTCACCGGGGCGTCGTGAGGTCGGACATGGAGCCTTGGCTGAACGGGCGTTGAAGCCCGTCATTCCGAACAAAGAAGTGTTCCCGTACACATTACGGATCGTGTCTGAAATTCTGGAATCCAATGGGTCTTCTTCGATGGCGACCGTGTGTGGTGGAACGTTGGCCATGATGGACGCCGGAGTTCCGATCAAGGAGCCGGTCGCCGGCATCGCCATGGGATTGATCAAAGAAGGGGATGACGTCATTATTTTGTCCGACATTCTCGGCCTTGAAGATCATCTTGGCGATATGGATTTCAAAGTATGCGGAACTAAGAACGGTGTGACGGCTCTTCAAATGGACATCAAGATCGGCGGTATTACCACGGCCTTGATGCAGCAAGCGTTGGAGCAGGCTCGGTTGGGACGTCTCCACATTCTCAGTCACATGTCGAAAGCGCTCACGACCCCCCGTACCGACTTGTCCGCGTTTGCGCCTCGTATCTACACGATGAAGGTCAAGCAAGATAAGATTCGGGACATTATCGGCCAGGGTGGTAAGACCATCCGTGGGATTCAGTCCGACTGCGGAGTGAAGATCAGTGTTGAGGATACCGGTATCGTCACGATTGCGTCTGCGGACGGAGATTCGCTGCAAAAAGCGAAGGAGATCATCAATCGCTTGACCGAGGAAGTCGAGATCGGGAAAGTCTATATGGGAACGGTGAGAAAGATTATGGACTTTGGCGCATTCGTGGAGGTGTTGCCGGGAACGGACGGGTTGGTCCATATCTCTCAACTGGCGCATCACCGGGTGAAGGCGGTATCCGACGAGGTTGCCGAAGGCGACCAAATTCTCGTGAAAGTGTTGGAGATCGATAAGCAAGGCAAGATTCGGCTCAGCCGAAAAGAAACCATGCCTGCGCCCACAGGAAGCGGCGCAACTGATACAGCGCGCGGGTAACGCGTGTATCGCAAGCTCATCCTCGAGAACGGGATTCGCTTGGTCACCGAGCGAATCCCGACCCTCAAGTCCGTCACGATCGGGATCTGGGTCAATGCAGGTTCCCGTGACGAACACTCCGCCCAAGCGGGGTACTCTCACTTCATTGAGCATATGTTCTTCAAAGGTACGACCGCTCGATCGGCCACAGACATCTCACGTGAAATCGACGCGCTGGGAGGCGAGATGAACGCCTTCACCACACGTGAAACTACGACCTACTACGTCAAGGTGTTGGATCAACACCTTCCGAAGGCCCTCGATCTCTTGGCGGATCTGTTCCTGCGGTCTCGACTCGGGAAAAAAGAAATCGAAAAAGAAAAGCAGGTCATTCTGGAAGAGATCCGAATGGTTCAAGACGATCCAGAGGATCTTGTACAGGAACTGCACACCAAGCTGGTGATGGGGCGACATCCGCTGAGTCGCCCGGTCCTAGGGCGCGAGTCCGCGATCATGGGAATCAGCCGAGGAGCGTTGCTGGAGTATATCGAGACCCACTATCGTCCCGAAGAGATCGTGCTCGCCGTAGCCGGGAACTTTGATCAACTGCAACTCGAAAAAACGATGGCCCGTACCTTTGGACGGTATCGTCATTCGAATCGCAGTGTCTCTCAGCCGCGTCGGCCTCCTGAATTGTGCGGCGGTGTGACGATGAAACAAAAGCCGCTAGAGCAAGTGCACCTCTGCGTGGGGTTCAAGGGCGTGGCCGCCGGCCATAAGGACCGCTATGCAGTCTATGCGCTGAATAGTGTGCTGGGCGGCAGTGTCAGCTCGAGACTATTCCAGGAAATCCGAGAAAAACGCGGGTTGTCTTATTCGGTCTACTCATTTTTGTCCGGATATTCCGACAGCGGCACGATTACGGTATATGCCGGAACGCGAGCGCGAGAGGTTGGGCAGGTCTTGGATTTGATCCACCGTGAAATTCGAAAATTGGTCAGAGCCGGGATTGATCGCGCTGAACTCTCACGCACGAAGGACCAAATGAAAGGCAGCTTGATGCTGAGCCTGGAGAGTTCACATAGCCGCATGAATAAGCTTGCCAAGGATGAGATGATTGCCGGGACACACACCACCCTTGAGGATATGGTTGCGGAGATCGACGGCGTGAGTCAGCAACAAGTATCCCAGATCGCAAAGCGCTTATTCACCAGCAACAGCATTGCGCTGACCGGAGTGGGGCCTCTTTCCTCACGCCAAGTGAAGGAGTTGAGCCAGACATTTTCTTGACGTATCTGTTAGGTGCTTTGAATTCAACCGATCTGAAACCTCCAACGCATTGGTATTCATGAATATTTCCAATGAATTTCTTCACAGCCAAAATTCTCATCAAACATTTCCTTGACAGGGCATCGCAGTTTCAGTACCGTTCCGGTACCATTCGGAGGGTTTATCGCCCGTGAGTGATGTCAGGCTAGTGAAGAACGCGAAATTTTTTGAACACATCAATGAGCCATTTGAAACGGTTGGGTACGGAAGATATCTTGGTGGATTATCGGGCTTAATTTGATGAAGGAGGGATTAGGTATGAAAAAGGCTGTCGTTCTAGCCGCCGTGGTGGTGTTTGCGGGATTCGGCTTGCTAGCGGCCGAGGCTTCTCTAGCTGCCGGGGGCATAGAAAAATTAGGCCTCGCAGATGCAGTCGTCGGAGGAAAGCCGCTGAAGTCGGAAACGACCAAGACGTTACAAGGTCGTGTCTGGTCGCAGTGGGCGGATAACCCAGATGGGGAACTCTTGTTCGGCATTCAATATTGGAATTCAGGAGAGCCAGGGTCCGGCATGCCGGGTGGCCGGTCTTCTACAATGCTGGATGTGAAGCCTCCCGATCCATTGTTCAGCTGTTGCGCCTGGGGATTTGTCGGTGGCAGTGAGAAAAATTCCACCTATTCAGGCTGGTACCATGCCGCGTCGACAGTCCGCCTTGCCGTCAAAGATAAATCCCTGATGGATCAAATCATCAAGGCCTCTCAGGAATTGATTGCCATGGAGGTCACACTGGACGGCAGAACCATCACCGGCTTCAAAGTCATCAAGGAATAATTATTCTTAGTGCAGAAGATGTTCTTGAAGGAGGACACGATCATGATATTGCAGAAGCAAGGTGCCGCCGTTTTGGCCGCCGCTGCCTTGGTGGTCGGTATGACTTCGACTGCCTCGGCCATTGAGTCATTTCAGGAGCGATTTGAGTGGGGCGACATGAGCAAGCCAACCACCATCCAGGGTCGAGTGATTGTTCTGGATCCCTACGATGAAGCAGTGTGGATCAACACCGCCGTGTTTGGTGGGAACGCTGAGAGCGGGCTCTATTGGCAAAAAGTTCACCCAGGTAAAACACTGAAGTTTTATGCCGATAAATCTGCCTGGCAAGAGCTGAAGAAGATGGGTCGGACCCATGCGGGCCCGGCAGCGGCAAAGGATGTTCCTCCAGGCAGCACGACGGATTTGATCGAATTCGTCGCAACGGAGACCGAGCAGAACCATCGCGTCATCTCATCAGTCAAGAAGATTCCAGAGGTAACCGGTGCAATGGGCAAGCCCCTGAGCATTTCCGGTCTGCGCCTTAAAGAATGTGCCGGGAAGAGCGAATTTGACTCAGCCTGTGCAAAGGCGAAACAGGACCTGAATAGTTCCCCGGTCACTCCCGATGGAAGCAATGTCGGGATGCAGTATGATGTCATGCTTCCCGGTGGCAAAACCGTCGGTGGTTTGATTCCTTGGACCGCGCAATATAATCTGGCGCACTGAACATTATTTCTAGACGGGAAAGGGGCGGTATTCCTTAAAGGAATACCGCCCCTTTCTTATTTCTACTTCAGCGTTTTGTTGAGCAGGATTGCTCAGACTGACGATGGTTAGTCAGGGCGTACCATACGCTGCAGCTCAGCGAGGCGATTCAATGCATCGAGCGGTGTCATTGAGAACAGGTCGATTTGCTTCACCTCTTCAATGATTGGATGCGGATAGGGAAGGGGTTCTGATGTTTGCGGGGGGTGTTCGGAAATCAACTCGGAACGAGCTGCTTCCGGTTGTTCAAGCTGAGCCAACACTGCTTGCGCTCGATGAATCACTTCTGTAGGGAGCCCGGCAAGCTTAGCGACGTGGATGCCGTAACTCCGATCAGCTTTGCCCGCCACAATTTTTCTGAGGAACAGCACATTCTCGCCATGTTCTTGAACGGCAACGCGGTAATTCTTGATCCCGGCCCGTTGCTGTTCCAACTGCGTCATCTCATGATAATGGGTAGCGAACAATGTGCGTGCACCCAATCGCGCCCGGTCATGAATGTATTCCGCGATCGACCAGGCGATGCTTAGGCCATCGTAGGTGCTTGTGCCGCGACCGATTTCATCCAACAGAATCAAGCTGCGTTGAGTTGCATTGCGGAGAATATTCGCCGTCTCAACCATTTCTACCATGAATGTGCTCTGACCGCCGGCCAGGTTATCCGAGGCTCCCACTCGTGTGAAAATGCGATCCGTCAATCCGATATGCGCTTCCGCCGCAGGTACGAAACTACCGATTTGAGCCATCAACACAATCAGCGCGACCTGCCGCAGGTAGGTGCTTTTCCCGGCCATATTGGGTCCCGTAATGATGAGCAGACGATTCATGTCCAGATCCAATGCCGTATCATTCGGGACGAATATCGAATCGGTGCAGAGTCGCTCAACCACCGGATGCCGACCTTCTCGTATCGTGATGGTACCCCCTTCAGAGACCATCGGCTTTGTATAGCGGTGTAAGGCAGCGACCTCAGCCAACCCGGCCACGACGTCAATGAGCGACAGAGCGGTTGCCATGGCATCCAAGCGATGAGCTTCTTGAGCGAGGCGTGAACGAAGCTGTAAGAAAATCTCCTGTTCACGAGCCAGCAGTTTGGCATCGGCTCCGGTGACACGTTCTTCCAGCTCCTTCAACTCCGCAGTCATAAAGCGTTCGGCATTGACCAGAGTTTGCTTGCGAATGTAATCGGCAGGGACGCGAGCGAGATTGGCTTTGGTAATCTCAATGTAGTACCCAAACACGTGGTTATAGCGAACCTTTAACGATTCAATACCGGTTCGATCGCGTTCTTGAGTTTCAATTGCCGCGATCCAACCTTTCCCTTCCTTGCTGGTCTTTCGCAACTCATCAATCACCGGATCGTAACCGTCATTAAAAATATTGCCGTCTCGGACGGACAGGGGAGCATCAGGTCGGATTGCCTGCTCGATCAAGTCGTGCAGATCCTGGCCGTTATCCCAGGCGGCCTGTGCTTCGCAGAGCAGCTGACTACGGAGCGGTGTCAACTGCAGTAAAATCTCAGGTAACACGGAGAGAGACTGCTTGAGCGCCAGAAGTTCTCGTGGGCCGGCCATGCCGAGTACGATGCGACTGCCAAGGCGCGCGATATCCTGAACGTCCCGCAGGGCGGTACGTAACGCCGTTCTCGCCTGCAGGTGATTCTTCAACTCTTCGACCGCATCCAATCGTTGTCGAATCCGATCGTGATGGAGCAATGGTCTCACCAGCCACTGACGAAACAGTCGGCTTCCCATGGCCGTAGCGGTCCGATCCAACATACTCAGAAGCGTGACGGGTTTCGAACTCGACGCGGCCTCGCTCGATACCAACGGTTTCAGAAGCTCAAGATTACGGATGGTCGTTCCATCCAAGCGCATGTACTCGCTCTGGTGTTTGACGGTGAATCGGCGAATATGATCGAGATTCACCGTCGGGTGGGTTTCACGGAAGTACGACAAAACCGCGCCTGCTGCGCTGCTGGCAGCGGGATAGTCCGCGCAGTCCAAGTCTTCTAAGGTGCGTGTGCGGAAGTGTTCCATCAAAATGCGGGTCGTCGATGGTTGAGTGAATGAGGCCGACGGGCGCTCACACAGGCGTGCGCCTACGATCTGTTCGATCCAAGCCGAGTATTGAGGGACAAGGTCTGCGGGAAAGAGAACTTCTCGAGGGTCCAGGCGAGCGATCTCGTTCAGCACTTCTGTGACTGCCTGGGGACCATAAAACTCCATTCCCCAAAATTCACCGGTTGAAACCTCAAGGACGGCAAGGCCGAGCCGTCGTCCATGAACCGTGTCCGACTGAACGGCGAGCGCGGTAAGATAATTCAACTCAGAAGGGGCCAGAAATTCCGTGTCGACAAGTGTACCGGGGGTATACAGCCTGACGACCTCGCGCCGGACCAGCCCTTTGGCGATCTTGGGGTCTTCGACTTGCTCACACAGCGCAACGAGCCGGCCGGCTTTCAATAGCTTTGCGATATAGCCGGTTGCGGCATGGTAGGGAACCCCACACAGTGGAACGGGATGATCGCTGTTCTTATCACGAGACGTGAGGGCAATCGAGAGCAGTCGAGAGGCTTCCTGAGCGTCCTCGTAAAACATCTCATAAAAGTCTCCGACCCGGAAAAACAGGATAGCCTCAGGATACCCCTGCTTAATGTCCCGGTACTGCCGCATGAGCGGACTGAGCGTCGAGTCACTCATCAACGAGATTCCCAGAAGACTCCACCGGTGTGGACGTCTGAGCCCGACCGGACAGTTTCTCAAGCGATTGTCGAAGTCGCTCTAGGTTGACTTCCGCTTCCTGCAAGGCCTTCGTCTTTCGCCGAAGATCAATGCGCGCACGGACCCAGGGAGGAAACAGTAGGATCACCGCAACTAAAAGACCCACGGCAAACCCGGCCATGATGGGTTTATAAATGGGAGTCGAGGCTTCAAGTAATCCAAAGAAATAACGGAGTGTGACTTCTTGCTCCTGGTTTTGAAGCACAAACGCCAGCGAAAGAAGTAAGAGAAGGCCGACGAGCATCAGTCGAGTCATCGTGGCGAAGTCTTTCTGCCAGCGCGGGGGCGTGGCGTGAATGATCGAGAGATCGGGTGCCAGGCTTTCTTGAGGCGGGTGAGAAGCGTGCGCGCCTGTGAGCCTCGTGCTTCTACGACAGCCTTTCGAGTCGTTCTCGTCCGATGTGACAATCGTACATCTAGGCGGTCTTCGGGAAGTAGTTGGGGGAAGCGATCTGCCCACTCAATGGCGGCAATCACATTGCCCGTCAGGTAATCCGATAGTCCGATCAACTCCGCTTCCTCAGGTTTTTGCAACCGGTACAGGTCGAGATGAACGACCGGTAGTCGACCGTGGTATTCATGGGCAAGTAGAAATGTCGGACTTGTGACGGAGGCTGCCGGTATTCCGAGTCCGGCGACGATCCCGCGGACCAGTGCGGTCTTGCCAACACCTAAATCACCGATCAAGGCGAGCACCTCCCCTCCCTTCAGTGATTGTCCTATGAGAGATCCAAACGCTTCCGTCTCACGACAAGATGAAAGTACAAGATGGAGAGAGCAGCCACGGGTAGCCATAAAAGGCGCAATTACTCAGCATCCTCCCATGTTTCAATCGCCTTGGATGATAACGCGTTATGAATCAGTTTAAGCGCTGTGGGAATTTCTTCTATCATGTCTCCTGCGAGCATTCCCGCATACCCCTTTTGAGCTGCCGCCAGGTCCCCGGCCATGCCATGTAGGTAGGTTGCGGCACAGGAGGCTTCCCATGTGGGTAGGCCTTGTGCCAAGAGACCCACCGTCATACCGGTCAGCACATCTCCCGTTCCTGCCGTGGCCATACCGGGATTACCGGTCGGACAGATCGCGACGGTTCCATCCGGTCGTGCCACGACCGTTCGCGCTCCCTTTAATACGACGACGAGTCCACGTTCTCGCGCGAATCGTGTCGCGGTTCCGATTCGGTCGTTATTGACGGTCTGTGGAGTTGCATCGGCCACAAGTCTGGCCATTTCTCCAGGGTGAGGCGTGATGATCGGTGGTATTTTACACGAGGCCAGGAGAGCCGTTCGTCCGGTCAACGCGTTAATTGCGTCTGCGTCCAATACAGCAGGTCGGTCAAGATGTTTCGTCAACGCCTGGACTAACTCAACCGTTTCAGGATGAGTGGAGAGTCCAGGACCGATCGCGATGGCCGTTCTGGCCGTCATGAACGAGACAAGTCGGTCCAATGCTGTTCGTGCCAAGGTTCGGGCTTTAGTTTCCGGCATCGGAGCGGTCATCGCTTCTAAGAGCTTGGCCTCTAGCACATCGTTCACACTCGTCGGGATTGCCACAGTCACCAGGCCGGCACCGATGCGAAGGGCGGCCTTGGCGGCCAAGGCCGCGGCACCGGTCTTCCCGACAGATCCAGCAATGATGCCGGCATGACCGAATGTGCCTTTATGGCTGGCCAGTCGTCGTTTCGGGAGAAAAGCATAAACGGTTTCTCGCGTCATCAAGGAAGTCCGAGTCTTGACGGCGTCGATATAGGCCGATGGAATTCCAATATCGACGACGGCAATCTCTCCGGCGAGCTCGATGCCTTGACGTTGATAGAGCCCTAGCTTCGGAAGCCCGAAGGTTACGGTCAGAGAGGCGCGAACAGCGCGACCAAGGATAGCCCCCGTATCCGCATGGAGACCGGAGGGAAGATCGACCGCTATTACCGGACGCCCTGCTGCATTGATGCTGTCAATGGCATCGGCGTAGCGCCCTGTGACAGCGGACGAAAGGCCCGTTCCAAGGAGGGCATCGATGACGATATCGCTGTCTCGCAAAAGAGGGGATGCGTGCGTCTTGGATGTATAGGGGTAGATAGAAGATTTGCCTGCGCCACGGACGAATTGCCTATACATAGCGGCGGCATCGCGGCTGAAATCGGAAACGGGCGCCATCGCAAGAATACGCACCGTCGCAGAGCGTCGACGGAGCAACCGAGCCGCAACGAATCCGTCGCCGCCGTTATTCCCTTTCCCACAGACAATCGTGACCGTCTTTCCACGTACGGAACCCAGGTACTGTTCCAGGTGAGAGACGATGCCCAAGCCAGCACGTTCCATCAACGTACTGGCCGGAATGTGCGCTTCTGTGATCGTCCGGCGATCAAGCTCCTGCATTTGCGCAGCGGTGAGGATCTTCATCATAGGACTGAACCGGAGATGGAAAGCTGACGATACCGTGAGGCGGCGGTGCAGATCAATCGAGCAAGGCCTTCATTTCTTTCACGGCCTGTACAAGTCCGACAAGGACCGCCCGTGCAACGATGCTGTGACCGATGTTGTACTCGACGATTTCAGGAATATGCGTCAGGCGCTTGATATTGCGGTAATTCAGTCCATGTCCGGCATTGACGCCGATTCCAAGCTTGTAGGCCAGCTTGGCGGCGTGGGTAATGGCTTCGAATTCTGAATCAGCTTCCTTTGAGCGTGTCGCATTTGCATAACGCCCGGTATGGAGCTCTACGAAATCCGCCGATATTTTATGGGCAGCCCTGATCTGATTCAGATCCGGCTCGACGAAGACGCTGACCGGAATTCCCCCGTTATGTAACAAGGTGACGATGCCTTGAATTCGGTCACGGTGCCCCGCGATATCGAGTCCTCCCTCCGTGGTGAGCTCCTGTCGTTTTTCCGGTACTAATGTGACAAGGTCGGGTTTGATGCTCAGGGCGATCTTCGCCATGTCGTCGACGGCGGCCATTTCAAGATCGAGCTTGGTACGGGTGATTTCGCGAAGAAAATGAAGATCTCGGTCTTGGATATGGCGCCGGTCTTCCCGTAAGTGAACGACCAGACCGTCTGCTCCGGCCAGTTCGACAAGTACCGCCGCCGCCAATGGGTCCGGATCGGATCCTCCTCGTGCCTGCCGCAACGTCGCCACATGGTCGATATTCACACCAAGCCGAGCCATCCACCCTCCTTACAATGATTCGGTTAGTCAACGGAACGAGCGTATGATACAAGCTGGGTCAGCAATGGAGCGATACGCGGTATTAGTAGCAGAAAGGAGCGAGAGGGGGCAAGAACGGGTTCGCCGTACAGACAAAGAATTTGCCTCACAACAGTCTGCATCATCAACCGTCAGTCTTCCATAAAATGATAAGGTAAATTGACTCAACCAAGGCCCTCCATTTAAAATAGCCACCTTCTCCATCACTTCGCTCATGCATCGCGATGGGTCGGTTGGGGACTCTCTAAACGGTCAAAGGAAATTCATGGGGTTGGGCGACGGTTTCTATCGACTCAAGCGACTCCCGCCGTACGTCTTTGCGCAGGTTCAATCGCTCAAGCTTGAGGCTCGGCAGCGAGGGGAAGACATCATTGATTTTGGGATGGGTAATCCCGATCAACCGACGCCGCCTCATATCATTGAGAAAATGATCGAAGCAACTCGGAAGGGACGGAATCATCGCTACTCGGCGTCGCGAGGAATCACGAAGCTGCGACACGCGATCTGTGCGTGGTACAAGCGTACCTACGAGGTCGACCTGGATCCAGAGACCGAAGCCATCGTTACCATCGGCTCCAAGGAAGGACTTGCGCATCTCGCCTTAGCCACCATCGGCCCAGGTGACGTGGTTCTGACGCCGACGCCGAGTTATCCCATTCATATGTACAGTTTTATCATTGCGGGCGGAGAGGTTCGCGGGATCGAACTTCGTCAGGACAGCGATTTTTTTGATGACTTGACGCGGGTCTATCGGCAGACGTTCCCGAGACCGAAGATTCTCGTGATCAATTTCCCCCACAATCCCACGACGGCGGTCGTGGATCTGGAGTTTTTCAAGAAGATCGTCGCCTTTGCCAAAGAGCACAATGTCATCGTCATCCATGATCTGGCCTATGCTGATCTGGTGTTCGATGGGTATAAGGCTCCGAGTTTTCTTCAGGTTCCAGGGGCGAAAGACTGCGGCGTCGAGTTCTACACGCTGTCAAAGGCCTACAACATGCCGGGCTGGAGAGTGGGCTTTTGTGTCGGGAATCGAGAGGTAGTGGGTGCGTTGGCCAAGATCAAGAGCTATCTCGACTACGGTATTTTTCAGCCGATTCAAATCGCCAGTGTTATCGCGCTCAATGGGCCTCAGGACTGCGTCAAGGAAACCGTCTTGCGCTATCAGAAGCGTCGAGATGTGCTGGTGGGCGGGTTGAATCGTATCGGGTGGCAAGTCGCGAAGCCGCTGGCCACGATGTTCGTCTGGGCGCGTATTCCTGTGCCCTATCGCCACATGGGATCATTGGAATTTTCAAAGCTCTTGCTGAAGAAAGCCGAAGTCGCCGTCTCGCCGGGGATTGGATTTGGAGAAGGCGGAGACGAGTATGTCCGATTTGGATTGGTGGAAAACGAACATCGTACGAGGCAGGCCGTGAGAGGCATCCGCAAGGCCCTCAAGCTCGATGGGAGCGAAGAATGAAGCCTCGTATCGGTGTGGGGATCATCGGCTTCGGTACCGTCGGCACCGGAGTGGCCAAGATTCTTCTCGACAATGCCGCGCTGATTACGCGCCGCGTGGGTGTGCCGGTCGAACTGCGTCGCGTGGCGGATCTGGATATTACGAGAGATCGTGGAGTGACGTTGCCGTCCGGTCTGCTGACCACGGATGCCAGACAGGTGTTGGCTGCTCCGGACATCGATATCGTCATTGAGCTGATCGGCGGATACGATACGGCAAAGCGAGTCATCATGGACGCGATCGCTGCCGGGAAGCACGTTGTGACGGCGAATAAGGCGCTCTTGGCCCTCCACGGGGAAGAAATCTTTGATGCCGCCGTGCGCAATGGCGTGGAGGTCGGTTTTGAGGCGAGTGTCGGCGGGGGGATTCCGGTCGTTCGAGCCCTCACGGAGGGGCTTGCCGGCAATACAATCGAATCCATCTACGGCATCATCAATGGGACATCCAACTATATTCTGTCAAGAATGACGCTGGAGGGGCAGAGCTTCACGGAGGTCCTTCAAGATGCGCAACGGGCCGGATATGCCGAAGCCGATCCGACGTTTGATGTGGCCGGTACCGATTCGGCACACAAGCTGGCCATTCTCGTTAACCTTGCTTATGGGACGCCGGTCAACTTCAAAGACATCTATACTGAGGGAATTACGAACATCACGCCGATCGATATCGCCTATGCGAAGCAATTTGGCTTTACGATCAAGTTGGTCGGAATCGCGAAGTTTGTGGACGGAGAAATCGAAGCACGGGTTCATCCCACGATGCTCCCGTCCGTCTCACCCATTGCTCAGGTAGAGGACGTGTACAACGCGATTCAACTCGTGGGTGACGCCGTCGGCGATGTGGTGCTGTACGGTCGAGGTGCAGGGTCCATGCCGACCGGGAGCGCGGTGGTCAGTGACGTGATTGCGATCGGACGCAATCTTCTCAAGGGTACGGTCGGTCGAGTCCCGGTCGCATCCTTCCAGCCGCATCAGCGGCGACCGCTTCGGCTCAGAGCAATGGAGGAGATCAGCTCGCTCTATTATCTGCGATTTACCGTGGTGGATCGACCCGGCGTGTTGGCGCAGATCGCCGGCGAGTTGGGGCGTTGCGGGATCAGCATCTCTTCAATGGTGCAACAAGGACGACGCGAAGGACAAACGGTCTCGATCGTCATTAAAACCCACACAGCCAGAGAGCGTGATGTGCAGGCCGCGCTGTTAGAAATCAACCGGAAAGCGTTTGTCTCCGAACCGACGACGCTCATTCGCATCGAAGGCAAGGACGAGTGATCAGATGAATCGCTGGCGCGGCGTCATTGAGGAATATCGAAAATTTCTTCCCGTCACCGAACACACTCCCGTCATCAGCCTGGATGAGGGCCATACGCCGCTGATCCGAGCGTCACGATTGGCCAACGTGATCGCGCCTGGGGTCGAACTCTATCTCAAGTTCGAGGGAGCCAACCCAACCGGATCGTTTAAAGACCGCGGCATGACCTTAGCCATTTCGAAGGCCGTCGAAAAGGGCGCCCGGGCCGTGATATGCGCATCGACCGGTAACACCTCAGCGTCGGCGGCCGCGTATGGGGCGCGTGCGGGGTTGTCGGTCTTCGTATTGATTCCTGCCGGCAAGATTGCCATGGGGAAATTGTCTCAGGCCATGATGCATCAAGCGACGGTCATCCAAATTGAGGGCAACTTTGATCAGGCCCTGGCGCTTGTGAAGGACTTTTCCGCTTCCCTCCACATCGAATTGGTAAACTCCGTGAATCCGTTCAGGATCGAGGGACAGAAGACCGCAGCGTTTGAAGTGTGTGATCAACTGGGTGATGCGCCGGGTCTTCACGTGTTGCCGGTCGGGAATGCGGGGAATATTACGGCCTATTGGAAAGGGTACCAAGAATATCGGGCGGCTAATCAAACGAGGCGAGTGCCTCGCATGATGGGGTTTCAGGCCGCCGGTGCCGCTCCGATCGTGTTGGGGAAAATCGTCGAGCACCCGCAAACGATTGCCACCGCGATTCGAATCGGCAATCCAGCCAGTTGGTCGTCGGCGTTGAAAGCCGTGGAAGAGTCAACGGGGGCGATCGATCTGGTCACCGATGATGAGATCATCCAGGCCTACACCATGGTTGCGGCGACCGAAGGCGTATTTTGTGAACCGGCTTCAGCCGCGTCCGTTGCCGGCGTGGCGAAGCTTCATCGAGCCAAAGCACTACGGGAAGGAGAAACGGTGGTATGTACGTTGACAGGGCATGGATTGAAGGATGCCGATACGGCGATCAGCGTGTCGAAACAACCGCAAACAGTCAAGGCGACGCGCGAAGACGTTGCTCGTCTCCTAGACGTATGAGAGGCATGTGGATTCCATGAAATATGTGATCGTGCATGCGGGTGGAATGGCCAATCACCCTCAAGAAAAATTGGGCGGTCGCACACCACTTCAATCGGCTGCTACCCCTCATCTGGATCGACTGGCGCAGAGCGGAGAACTCGGGCAATTGACGATTTCCACCGACGGAGTTCATACGGGCGGCGGACTGATGGCCACGGCTCTCCTCGGATACGATCCCAAAAAGTTTTATTCGGGACCCGGGCCTCTTGAAGCGGCCAGCCTGGGTGTCACGGTGACGGAACAGGATGTCGCCTATCGGTGCACCATGGTGACGGTCGTGCCGGAAGGCGGCAAAGGCGGCGAGATCAAAAAGCTCGGTTCGAATGTCGTCCTCGACGATGCGACGGGCGGTCTGATTGAAACCGAAGAGGCCAGAGAGTTGATCGAAGCCATCAACGAACAGCTTGGTTCGGAGACCATGCAATTTTACCCAGGCGTGGGGCATCGCCATCTCATGGTCTGGGTGAATGGGAAGTCACGGGCGATTTGCACCGATCCACAGACGATCCGTGGTCAATCGATCGCCGATGCGTTGCCGAAAGGCGACGGTGCCGATATTCTGCGCAAATTGATGGATGCCGCGTATTTCATCTTGCGAGATCATCCGGTCAACGAAGAACGGATCGCTGCCGGAAAGAAACCAGCGAATTGTCTCTGGCTCTGGGGCGAAGGACGGGCGGTGCTGTGGCCCAGTCTTGTGGAGAAATACCAGGTGACGGGAGCGGTCGTGGCGACTAACGACGTGCATCGTGGCGTCGGTATTTGCGCAGGTCTGGATGCCGTGGACCCCGATCAGCTGAACGGCGGTGATCTGCACACGAAAGCGACCGTAGCGTTAGCGGAGCTGACTCAAAAAGACTTTGTGTATATCCATGCTAAGTTATCCGATGACGTCATCTACGGCACGGATATCAATGCCAAGGTTAAAGGTATTGAAGAGTTTGATCGTCACTTGATCGGTCCTTTGTTCGAAGGGGTTGCCAAGCAAGGCCCCTATCGATTCTTTGTGGTGTGCGATCATGCCGCAGGAATCGAGGCGCCCGCGTTCTATGCGTTTGGTGAAGGAAGCGGAAAAATCGGAGAGGCCGGTGAACGCCGTTTTACCGAGGCCGATGCGCTTGCCACGAATATCCCTCCTCGTGATGCCACGAAGTTCGTCAACAAATTCTTCTCGAAAAGCTGACGTCGGTGGCCCTGATCGTCCAGAAATACGGCGGTACGTCGGTGGGAACCATCGAGCGGATCCACCGTGTCGCCGACCGCGTGGCGCAGACACAACGGGCAGGGAACCGTACAGTCGTCGTGCTCTCGGCCATGAGCGGTGAGACCGACCGTCTGCTCAAGCTGG
The DNA here is from genome assembly GCA_902500705.1 of uncultured Nitrospira sp. Taxonomy (GTDB): domain Bacteria; phylum Nitrospirota; class Nitrospiria; order Nitrospirales; family Nitrospiraceae; genus Nitrospira_D. The sequence goes on along the minus strand of CABVRR010000009.1, from coordinate 19,753 downwards.
CGCATGAGGTGACCGCCGTTCCTGATGACCGCGAACTGGACATGCTGCTCTCGACCGGAGAGCGAGTCACCATTGCGCTTTTGGCGATGGAGCTGCGAGGGCGGGGCATCAATGCCCGTTCTTTCACCGGTCGGCAGGTCGGTATCATTACCGACAGCGCGCATACCAAGGCGCGGATCGCGCGTGTGACTGCGGACCGGATTCGCGAAGCGCTGGAACAGGACATCGTTCCTGTTGTGGCGGGCTTTCAGGGGATCAACGAACGATCGGATGTGACCACTCTCGGGCGAGGAGGATCGGATCTCTCGGCGGTTGCGTTGGCCGCAGCGTTAAAGGCCGATCGATGCATTATCTTCACCGATGTTGATGGCGTCTACACGGCGGATCCCAACATCGTGCCTGCCGCGAAACGGATCGATCGGATCGCCTATGAAGAAATGTTGGAGATGGCGAGCCTTGGTGCGAAAGTCCTTCAAACTAGGTCGGTCGAGTTTGCGGCGAAGTTCAACGTTCCGGTCGAAGTGAATTCCAGCTTCAAGGAAGGAAAGGGCACGCTTGTGACAAAGGAAGACGCGGATATGGAAGCAGCGGCCATCGCCGGGGTCACTGGGGACCGAAATCAAGCCAAGATTACGATCATTGGGGTCCCGGACAAGCCGGGAATTGCAGCAAGGATTTTTGGCCCCGTTGCGGATGCTCAAATCAACGTAGACATGATCATCCAGAACATCAGCCAAGCCGCGCTCACGGACCTCTCCTTTACCGTTCCGCGTGCTGACCTCAAAAAAGCCGTGCCGCTTATTCAAGGCGTGGCCAAAGACATCGAGGCTAAGTCGGTCTCCGTGACCGAAGCCATCGCCAAAGTTTCCCTTATTGGAGTGGGCATGCGGTCTCATTCCGGTGTGGCGGCGAAAATGTTCAACGTTCTCTCCCAAGAGGGAGTCAACATCATGATGATCAGTACCTCAGAAATTAAGATCTCCTGTGTGATCGAGGAGAAATACCTCGAACTGGCCATGCGATCACTCCATACGGCATTCGGACTCGATCGCGCGCAGCCCTAAAACAGTTTGCAATGGCCTGTTACTCAATCAACTCGTCGATCCAGTTACTCACCTGCCGGGATTAAGTTGGTTGATCCTGCTGAATAGATGACCGTAAGGCATAGCTCTCACTAAGCCCGCACCCTCCCTCAACAGTTCAACCTGATTACCCAGCACGCCGCGTCCTCGTTCATTCACCGATAGTTGGACCGTTCTGTCATCCCTAGTCTACCGAAGACCGTAGCGATCTCGTCGTTGTTGCTCGGTTCAATTCCGATTGTCCGTACATGCTCAGGCATCAATACCGACGTGTATTGCTTCTATGTCACGCTTCCTCTTTCTTTCAGACGGGGTGCTGATTTCCTTGCAGATCTAGCTTGTGCAAGGACACGTCACGAGTGGTTAAATGTGAATTCACAATCAAGGTTTTCTGCTGGATTGCTGCCGCCCAAAGAGCACAAGAAGAAACCATTCATAACTAGGGACAATACCAGTGGATCTAAAACAGCTCGTGTCCCACACTAAGTTTTAGTTGTCCGCTGTGTTGATAGAGGCGTGAATATTTTGACGACTCGCAGGATGCCCGTTATCCGAATGATGCCCGCCGTATCAAATAGCGGCTCACGGATCTCTAAAAACAGACGTCATCGGTAGAAGCGCGCGCGTCATGCCAATCATCGATATGCTCTTTTTATTAAAGCGTTTCGATTGAAACACATACAAAAGAAAACATTTGTCTGTGTTCTAATCCCGCAGGAAATTCCCCGCCTGTAAACTGGGGAATCAATTGGAGGATTGTGCCATGGAAATAGAACGTACATTGACACAGTGGTCGATAGGAGGACCCCGGATACGATGGAGTGCCATTTTTGCCGGGTGGGCGGTAGGACTGGCCTCACAGTTGGTCTTAACGCTATTAGGGCTCGCGGTTGGAGCCTGGACAATCGATTTGGGAAATGCAGAGCCGGTGGGGGGTGTCCCAATAGGCACCGGGCTTTGGACCGGCATGTCGATGCTGATTGCGGCTTTTGTCGGCGGATACGTGACGGCGCGTTTGTCCGGTAGTCCGATCCGAACGGATGGTCTCTATCATGGCCTGGTCGTGTGGGGGGTCAATTGGCTTGTGTTCACGTGGCTCACGACGACCGCGATGGCGACCATGTTAGGCGGTGTCTTTTCAGTTTTCGGTTCTACCCTCCACACTCTAGGGCAGGGTGCAACTACTGTGGCTTCTGCTGCTGTATCCAAGCTGAGCAGCCAAAATTTTTCCATCTCTACGGATGAACTTCGAAAGCAGGCAGAGTCGATCCTGCAAGCCACTGCTAAGAAAGAACTGCAACCAGGTGAAATTCAAAAAGACACGGAACGAGTGGCCGGAAGTGTCAAAAGTGGCCAACCACCGCGCCAAGTCGCTGACACGGCGCTTCAGGAACTTCAGGAAAAGCTGCTCGCCTTAGACCGTGAGGCGGCTGTCAATGTCATGACGGCTAAAATGAACATGACGGAACCTCAGGCGAGACAACTTGTGCAGTCCACCATCGGATTGCTAGCACCGCTCAAAGACACGGCGCAACAGTTCAAGGAACAATCCATTGATGTCGGGAATCAATCGATTCATCACATGGGAACGCTTGCGATGTGGTTGTGCGCACTCGCCCTAATCACACTCGCGCTGTCAATCACCGGAGGCATGTCAGGGATACGTAACCAAGATGCGATACAAGGCCGACAATATGGAGAAGTTCAGCGGGCGAGCTAGTTGTATAACTATAGGTGATAACCAAGTCAGTGCGAACAGGTGGTCAAGAGAATAGGAAGACCTCGACGCATAAGAAAAGTTAATTCCTTCAACGGCGCGGGGTCCACAGTTGATCGCTAGGATGCCTCTGACCTCCCCAGGCTCAAGCTGAGCCTGGGGAGCGGCGTCGTGTTCCAAAGAACTTTCTCCTTGTCGACAGCAAGGAGGGAATGGATCGAGTCGAAGGACAAGCCTAATTCTGTGTGCTCGAAGGGCTGATCATCTGTGGCGTGACCCACATGATGTGGTCCAACAGGGGCGGCAGTGAATCGAGAAGACGGAGCATGATCTGCACAACGATAACTATACCCTCACCATCCACGACGAAAAATGTCCGGTCGACGCCGTGTACGTTCATCCTTAGAACGACAAAGAACTAACCAGACGGTGATGTCTCGACAGGGGAGCCCCGCTCCTGCTACCCTCACTCTCCATGGCTCGAAAACCCACGTCCTCTCGATCTTCCCGCGCTACGCGCAAGCCCCATGTGTCGCTCGACCCTCTCCTGTCCGCTGATCGAGCGGGGGCGTTGGAGATCTATGACACTACATTGCGGGATGGGGCTCAGGCGGAGGACATCAGTTTTTCGGCGGAGGACAAAGTTCTCATCGCGCAAAAGCTAGATGATTTGGGCGTGCATTTCATCGAAGGGGGTTGGCCTGGAGCGAATCCAAAAGACATTGAATTTTTCAGAATGATCAAGACCATCCCGCTCAAGCATGCTGAGGTCATCGCCTTTGGCTCGACGCGGAAAGCCAGCCAGTCGGTTCACAAAGATCCTAATCTGGACGCGCTGCTCAAGGCGGAAACTAAAACGATTACGTTGTTCGGGAAAACTTGGTCGCTGCATGTGACCGATGCGCTGGGTATTTCCTTGGCGAAGAATTTGGAACTCATCGGCGATTCCATCACCTATCTGCGCAGCAAGCACCGTCGGGTCTTCTACGACGCCGAGCACTTCTTCGATGGATACAAGACAAATCCGGAGTATGCGCTTGCCACACTCAGCAAAGCCGTGGAAGCCGGGGCGGAACGGATCATCTTGTGCGATACGAACGGTGGCACGATGCCGTGGGAAATCCAAGAGATTTGTCGTGTGGTTCAACACGAATGTCGAGTCCTGCTCGGGATTCATGCGCATAATGACTGCGATATGGCGGTCGCCAATTCTCTCGTGGCGATTGAGACCGGAATCGTACAGGTGCAGGGCACCATCAATGGGATTGGAGAACGATGCGGGAATGCCAACTTGTGTTCGATTCTTCCCAATTTAGAGTTGAAGCTGAAGCGCGCTGCGCTGGCCGATCATCTACCCCATTTAAAAGAGGTCGCAGGCTTCGTGACGGAAATCGCGAACCTAATGCCGAACAAGCATCAACCCTACGTCGGGGATTCCGCCTTTGCGCACAAGGGCGGTGTGCATATCCATGCGGTTCTGAAGAATCCGGCGACCTATGAACACATCGATCCGGCACGGGTTGGAAACCAGCAGCGGATGTTGATTTCCGACTACGGTGGACGAAGCGGATTGCTCGATAAAATCGAAGCCTACGGAATCAAGCTCGCTAAGAATCACTCGAAGGTCGATGAGCTGATTCAGACGTTGAAGGAGCGAGAAAGCCAGGGCTATCAATTCGAAGGCGCGGAAGGCTCGTTCGAGTTATTGATGCGGAAGGCCATGGGCAGCCATAAACCGTCGTTTCAGTTACTCGGCTTTCGTGTCATCGTTGAAAAAAAACAAGAAGATGGAGTGCCTCTCTCAGAGGCTACCGTGATGGTCAAGGTCGGAGAAGTGGTGGAACATACGGCTGCGGTCGGGGCTGGACCGGTGAACGCGCTGGATCATGCCTTACGAAAGGCGCTGGAAAAGTTCTATCCGCAACTTCGAGAAGTAAAGCTGCTTGACTATAAGGTGCGGGTTCTTGCCGCCAATCGAGGGACGGAATCCAAAGTACGCGTCTTGATCGAGTCCGGAGACCACAAGGATAAGTGGGGAACAGTCGGAGTCTCTGAAAATATTATCGAAGCGACATGGCAAGCGTTGGCTGATAGCATCGAGTATAAACTTCTGGCGAAGAAGTAGGTATCTCACGCAAACGCTCACCAATTTTATTCTTGACAGGTCTCATAACCTCACGTAACTTAAGCAAAACTCTTCATCTCTGATGAAATAGATCGGAATAGAATGAGGTGGCGAGTTGCGATGGTCACGTAGGGGGGGCTATGAGAAAGGCGGATATCGCAGAGGAAATTTTCAAGCAGGTCGGCATTTCGAAGAACGAAGCGGCAGACATTGTTGAATATGTGCTGAATATGCTCAAGGCGGTGTTGCAGAAGGGGGAATCGGTTAAAATCGCAGGATTTGGGAATTTTGTGGTTCGAAGTAAGGGAGCACGCAAGGGACGAAATCCTCGGACTGGAGAAGAAATTGGGATCACCCCCCGACGAGTCGTTACGTTTCGCCCAAGCCAAGTATTCAAGAAGTACGTCAATTCGTAAGTCTGCTTCACCCACATCAACGACCGCACCGTGAGGCCGGTCATGGGAATGGAACCCAGGCTGGGGAGCAAGGTTTTCTATAAGATCGGTGAAGTGAGTCAATTGACGAAGCTTCCCGCGTATGTGTTGCGTTTTTGGGAATCTCAATTCGCATTTTTAAACCCCAAAAAGAGTCGAGGAAATCAGCGGCTCTATGTGCAACGGGATGTCGAGACCGTGTTGGAAATCAAGCGTATGCTCTACGAGGAGGGACACACCCTTGAGGGCGTCAAGCGATTTTGGGTGCGCCGTGGGCGAGCGGCATCACGCAGGATGCGTCCGAAAGAAGTCGCCAAAAAGCTGAGAGGGGATCTCCAAGTCATTTTGAAGATTATCGACTCGCATGCATCATGAGGAACAGACAGTTTCCCTATAGAGAGTTTCCTACTCATCAGTCGAGATGGAGATCTGCGAAGACAAGAACATGTCGGGGCGTAGCGCAGCCCGGTAGCGCACTCGCTTGGGGTGCGAGTGGTCGTGGGTTCAAATCCCGCCGCCCCGACCAGTTCGTCGAGTGTACATACTCTTGAAAGCATTCGGAGCGGGGCCGTGTAGCCGGTCGCTCGGTTCCGACATCGGAGCTGCCTTGTGCAGCTCTTTTTGTTGAAAGTCACTATGCGCATCCTCGTCACCAACGACGACGGCATCCAATCACCGGGGATCACAGCATTGGCCAAGGCTCTCGCCGGTGTCGGCGAAGTATGGGTCGTTGCTCCGGATCGTGAGCGTACGGCTGTGGCCCATGCCGTGACGCTCCACAAACCATTACGTGTCCATGAGCTCGGGACCCGTGTATTTTCAGTAAACGGCACGCCGGTGGACTGTGTGAACCTGGCTCTGCTGAAGATTATGCCCGCACCACCTGCTCTTGTGCTATCCGGCATCAACAAAGGGGTGAATCTCGGGGATGACGTGATGTATTCAGGCACGGTCTCGGCGGCAATGGAAGGGACGATTTTGGGCGTCCCGTCCGTCGCCGTCTCGCAAGAAGGGGGAGAGGCGTTTCAGTTTAGTGTCGGCGCGCTGTATGCCACGCGTATCGCACGGCTTATTTTGCGACAAGGCCTTCCTGAAGAAACGCTTCTGAATGTCAATATTCCGAATCGTTCGAGACGTGGTATCAAGGGTGCACGTGTGACCGGTCTGAGCCGGAGACGGTTCGAGAACCCGATCGTCGAAAAGCTCGACCCGCATGGACGCAAATACTATTGGATCGCCGGGAAAAGAATCTCCTGGAGTCGAAGCAAAGATGCCGATCACGAGGCGATCGAGGAAGGCTTTGTGTCGATCACGCCGATTCGGCTGGATACAACTCACTATGAAGCGCTCGATCAGTTTCGAGCATGGGAGCCGATCATTACACGAGGCACAATGAAGTCGTCGGCCTTGCGATCTCCCGCTGGATCAAGAAAGAGGGTTACGCTGTGATCGGCGAGCTGATTGAGACCATCATCGGAGAATTAAGTCGATTCGTGATCGCCTGTATTTCGAAGTTCGGCTACGGCGGCATTCTCTTTACGATGGCCGTCGAAAGTGCCTGTATCCCGCTTCCGAGTGAAATCATCATGCCGTTTTCAGGCTATCTGGTGACGACCGGACAGTTTACGATGCTCGGTGTCACGCTGGCCGGGGCGGTCGGCAATGTACTCGGTTCGATCGTAGCGTACTATGCGGGGGTCTGGGGTGGTCGACCCTTTGCCGAGCGCTACGGACCCTATTTTCTCGTCTCATCTCATGATCTTGATGTGGCCGATCGTTGGTTTGCTAAGTATGGTGAAGCGGCAGTCTTCTTCAGCCGAATGCTTCCAGTCGTGCGGACGTTCATTTCTCTACCCGCAGGTATCGCCAAGATGAACTTCCCGCGATTTGTCGTATTTACTTTTGTCGGTGCCTTGCCTTGGTGTTACCTGTTGGCCTACATCGGTCTTCGCATGGGCGAACAGTGGGAACATCTGCGAGATTACTTTCATCAGTTCGACATCGTGATCGGGCTCATCCTTGCCCTCGCGCTTGGCTACTTCATATGGTCACATTGGCCCAAGCGACGTTCGGGGTTAGGGACGTAACCTCCATGCTCAAGTTGTTTAATACCCTGACCGGTCGGCAGGAAGTGTTTCAGCCGATTGAAGGGCGCCATGTCCGCATGTACGTCTGCGGGGTCACCGTCTATGACTATTGTCACATCGGCCATGCGCGGAGTGCGTTGGTGTTTGATGTGCTTCGACGGTATCTCGAATATAGCGGGTACGACGTCACCTTCGTGAAAAACTTCACCGATGTAGATGACAAAATCATCAAGCGTGCAAATGAACAGGGTGTTTCCTGTGACGTGATCACGGAGAAATACATTGCAGCCTATGACGAAGATATGGGCAAGTTAGGAATTGTGCGACCCTCGAAAGAGCCGAAAGCCACAGAACACATTCCGGGCATCATTCAGCTCACGGACCGATTGGTCAAAAAAGGATTAGCGTACGTCGTTGACGGGGATGTGTACTTTGAGGTCTCAAAATACCCAGCGTATGGGCAGCTGTCAAAACGACGCCTCGAAGACTTGCAGGCCGGCGCGCGCGTCGATGTCGATACGCGAAAACGCCATCCGATGGACTTTGCCCTGTGGAAAAAAAGTAAGCCGCATGAGCCAGCATGGGACAGCCCCTGGGGACCAGGTCGCCCAGGCTGGCACATTGAGTGTTCGGCGATGTCGATTCAGCACCTCGGTGAGACATTCGATATTCATGGTGGCGGCATGGATCTCATTTTTCCGCACCATGAAAACGAGATTGCCCAGTCATGCGGCGCAACGGGAAAAGAATTCGCACGCTATTGGGTCCATAATGGATTTGTCCAGATCAATAAAGAGAAAATGTCCAAGTCGCTCGGGAACTTTTTCACGATCCGAGAGATTTTTGAGAAATCTGGATTGTCGGCAGACGTCACAGGCGAAACCATTCGATACTTTCTCCTCTCGACCCATTATCACGGACCACTTGAGTTTTCTGATCAGGCATTGCAAGAAGCCAAGAACGCCATGAATGGATTCTACGATCTTCTGCTAAGCCGATTGTCTGAACCCCAAGAACAATCCACCGCTGATCAGGAACTCTCTTTCTTAATTGATCAATGTAGACTCGCTTTTCAAACGGCAATGGACGATGACCTCAATACTCCCAGTGCGATCGCCGCGTTTCA
>CABVRR010000009.1:0-11082 GCA_902500705.1 uncultured Nitrospira sp. | reverse complement strand
CCTGATGGCACGACCCGTTGGAAGCGCTGACACTCAAGAGATGCTTTACGGCCTTCATGCCGTACGTGAAGCACTGAAGGCTGAAAACAGACCTTTGCAGCGGGTGCTGGTTCTTCGAACCGACAAACAATTTTCTGATCTGGTGCAGTTGGCTCGCTCACGCCGTGTGCCGATTCATGTTCAGCCACTAGCCTCCTTGGACCGTTTAGTTCCCAACGGAAGGCACCAAGGGGTCGTGGCCGTTACTTCAGCCAAAGCCTATCAGACGGAGGAGTCGATTCTCGCTCGAGCTGTCCAACGCGGAGAAGCGCCGCTGTTGGTTGTCTTGGATGGAGTTGAAGATCCGCATAATCTCGGCGCCGTGCTCCGGTCTGCGGAAGGCGCAGGTGCTCATGGTGTGTTTATCCCGGAACGCCGGGCCGCCGGACTGACCCCAGTGGTCGCCAAAGCCTCAGCCGGAGCGATCGATCACATTCCCGTGGCGCGCGTGACCAATATGAGCCGCTCGCTCGAATCGCTTAAGACAGCTGGAGTGTGGATCTACGGGGTGACGCCGTCGGCCAAGAAGATCGTTACGGATGTCGACCTACGAGGACCGGTTGGGTTTGTTCTAGGAGGGGAAGGAACGGGAATCAGACCCGGTGTCTTGCAGCATTGCGATGACTGTATCCGAATTCCTCTGAGAGGGCAGGTTCACTCCTTGAATGTCTCTGCTGCGGCAGCCATCGTTCTTTTTGAGGCGGTCCGCCAGCGTCATCCTTCCTAGGATGAGCTGATACTATCGGACTCGAAGCGTCCCCCCCTGGATGGCGGTCTTCAAGAGCTGAGCCGTATTCGATACGCGCATTTTCTTCATCATGTTGGCGCGGTGCGCTTCAACGGTTTTGACGCTGATCTTTAACCGTTGACCGATTTCCTTATTCTTAAACCCGGCCCAGATTAATTCCAAAATTTCCTGTTCGCGAGACGTCAGGGTCTCAGGACGTTTCGAGCGTGGAGGTGGCTCTAGATCGGCCAGAGATTTCCGAGGTCGTGATTTTGCAGTTGTCTTCGCCATAATAGTTAGCTCTCCATAATTAGTAGATATATACTTACAGACACACTCATGAGTTCAAGCGAATACCGAACCTCACACAACACAGGTAATTATGGAGCGGCTAGTCGAAAATGTAAAGAAAGGCACTTCGGCCCTAGTAGGGTTGCTAGGTAGGGAAAGAACTCTGAGCAAATATGCATGAAACACACGTTCTGGTATTACTGCTGATCGTCGGTTTTTCTGGCGCACTGATTGGGAGTTTTCTCAATGTGTGTATTTACCGCTTGCCGCGTCAGGAGTCGATTGCGTGGCCAGGTTCTCACTGCCCTCAATGCGCGCACCCCATTGCCTGGTACGATAACATTCCCATTCTGAGTTATGTCGCGTTGAGGGGACGCTGTAGGTATTGCGCCGTCGGCATTCCGTTCCACTATCCATTCATCGAAGCCCTGAATGCGCTCGGGTATATGGGGCTTCTCTGGTTCTTTGGCCTAAGCTGGACGACTGCCGCGTACGGGGTGTTCTACTCTGCCCTCCTCGTCGTAGCAGGGACAGACCTTTCGCATAAGATCATTCCCAATGTGGTGACGTTTCCGGGGGTCTTGATAGGTCTTGTCTGTGCCGCGACCGTCTTGCCCATTGGATTCATGGGTAGCGTATTGGGAGTTCTCGTCGGCGGCGGCATCCTCTGGCTTCTGGCGTGGGCGAGCCCCTATCTCTTTGGAAAGGAAGGGATGGGGGGAGGAGATATTAAGCTTCTTGCGATGATAGGGGCATTTCTGGGATGGAAGCTATCGGTCATGACGATCATGATAGGGTCGCTCTTAGGGTCGATCGTTGGGATCGCTCTCATTGCCCTACAGGTGATCAAACGCGAAGATTACATTCCCTTCGGACCGTTTCTGGTTTGCGGTGCCCTGGTAGCACTCTTCTTCGGTCAATTTATCCTTGATTGGTATCAAGGGGTTTTGGCTGGATAACGGCTCCCATGGCCGATTATAACCATTTCGTACTGTATCCTTTCTGTGAAATACTGTATCTCTTGAGGTACGACCTCTCCCCAGGATTCTCTCTTTTCTCATAGACAGTAAGCCTCCCACAGTACTTCAAACAGTCCTCACCCTGTCCTCATCGATTCAATAGCTTAGCACCGTTCAATCGCCACGTGTCTGGCAAGAAGATGATCTGTGAGCGCTTCAACTATGAGTGGCATGAGTCTTGACATAGCTCCGGACTACCTGATCAGTGCAGACAAAACGAGGGAAACATGACGCAAGAAGGAAAAACATTAATGGAACTCATGGTAGTCGTTGCAATCGTAGGGATAGTCGCCTTAATGGCCGTTCCCAACTACTCGATTTTCCACTCACGCGCTCAAATTCGTTGTGCAACCGAGGAGATCGCGTCTGAATTACGCCTTGCACGGCAGCTTGCGATGACCCATCGAGATCGCGTTCGAATCGTCGTCGACCAAGAGCAGCAGGTTCTTACTACGCAGTTCGTCAACACCACGACGACACATCATGCCTATCACTATGGAGGAAAAGGAGTTGCTGTTGAGGAGCCGAGTGCAGGACCGGAGATCCTTTTCCATCCAAGCGGACGCTCCGCCAGTGCCACGACAATCACCCTTCACAGCCAAGAAGGGCAGACAAAGCAGCTCACCGTAAGCATCACAGGTCGGGTCTCGTTGCTATGAAACGATCGATGAAGCATGACGGTTTCAGTTTAATCGAGGTGATGGTGGCGATGGTAATTGCAGGCATCGCACTGATGGGCACCTTGGGTGCGGTGGAAATATCGTCTCGGCACGTACGGCAAGGAGGTCTGAGCAGTAAGGCACTCGAGTTCGCCCAGGCACGGCTGGAAGCAAAGCGATCCATTCACTGGCAGTCCCTTCTGGATGATGATCTCGATGGAAATGGTGATCTGGAAACTCACATGGCTGATGATGGTCAAGGGTCTGACCTCACGGCGGGTGATGGTATTTACACGGCGATGCATGAGCGTGACGGCGTGACAGTTGTGTGGACGATAGAAGCTGACCGTCCAGGACCGCTACGAGCCACTGCCATGGTCAGAATTCGAGCAGTCGCTGCTTATTCCGGACTAAACGGGCACAACAAAGAAGTGCACGTGGCGACCATTCGAGCCAATCCAAACTTCGTGAGGCCACAATGATACGAAGACCTCTCATCAGGTCAGGCAAGCAGCATCGGCGTATTCTGCAGGATATGCGAGGTGTCTGTCTAACCGAAGTGATGATCAGTGTAGCGGCGGGAGTGGTCGTCTTAACCGCAGCACTGAATGCCTTTACTCTTACCCAGGCGCATGCAGACAAACAGCAAAAAGACCTGAGCCACCAACAAGACCTCCGATTAGGGTTAGAAGTCTTCGAGCAAGAAGTTCGATTAGCGGTGGCCCATTCGACTGTCACAATAACTCCAGATGAATTTCAGTTTTCTGCGAATATCAGCGCCCATCGAACGGTGACCACTGGTTCGGTTGCGCCGGGCCAATCAGTGATTGCCGTGAAAGATGGAAAAGGATGGAGTGAAGGGAAGACCGTGTTCATTTGTGGGATTCAGGCCTGCGAGGAACATCGACTGTCTCGATCAGGACAGCAGTACCAGCTGGCTTTGGCTGAGCCAGTCGCCTCGTTGTTTCCGGCAGGTGCTTCCGTGGAAGTAAACAATCGGGTGGGGTATTACGCCAAACGAAATGAGAACGGACCGGTGAAACTTATGCGAATAATCGATGGAGGAGCGAGCGTGCTCATCGGAGATCTAGAGGATCTCCACTTCTCGTATTGGGACGAGCATGGTCATCGCACGCAGCAACCCTCGCTGGTGAAGCGAGTCGTGCTCACAATCGAGTCGAATCGTTCTTTGCATAAAATGGTGCGGGAAGTGAGTCTTCGATCATAGGAGTAAAGACATGTCGCATGTGTATGCCAAAGAGAGTCAGCAGGGGATTGCATTGTTAGGAGCGATGGTCGTCGCCCTCATTTTATCGCTGGTAGGCGCAACATTGTTTCATCTTGCCGGGCAAGAAGCGATCAGCGCCGGGCTTGCAAGCCAGACCGTGAATGCTCAGCAACTGGCTGATGCCTCCGGTGAATTGGTGATGACGTGGTTCCACAGCCCTCAGGCTACTGCGGGCTTGTCACAGCTTTCGTCGGTTCGCGAAAAAAGGAATCACGATAAAGCCGGAGCGCCATCATTTTTTGATGCATTCGGACGTTCGCAATTCGTCGGCACGTCGGATCAACCGGATCTTCGATTGTATGCGGACAATCCCTCAGATAACCAATTGTTAAACGACCCTGAGACAGGGCTGTTTCGCACGATGACACATCTAGGGCACATAGAAGAACTCAAAGTTTACGGGCCTTCCAAGCCTGGTCTACTGTGCACAATCGACACCACAGTTGCCACGAAGACCAATCCTCCGGTCAGGCAATCGATACTGATGCAGTTGGGCGCATTGGATGTGCCGCCTCTCAGAGCTGCAGTGCAAGTGGGTGGGCATCTTGGCCGGTCCGAGCCAGGACACGAATCTCCGGTCTTGGTGCATTGGGGCGAGTTAAAGGTGGAAGGAGATCTCATTCTCGCGCAGAGCGGTGAAATCCCGCTGAAGAGCGTGATGGCTCCAGTTAGCGGGCAGGCATATGACGATATGGCACAACGTGAGGATCGATGGATGGAAGCGTGGATAGGTGGGGCGGTTCAGCGGACACAAGTGCTGCTAGAACAGACTCCTGCTCTTCCCCACAACCTCCATGTGGGTCAGAGTCCGATTCCTGGAGTTCGCCTCGATCAGTGGACCTATGAACATCTCAAGCGAGTAGCAAAACGATTCGGTGGCTACTTTGGGATTGATCGAGAAGGTCTTCTGTATCCGCAGGGGATCGTAGAGCCAGGCCACGGCATTTCCCCGGACGAAGTATTTCAGTCCCGTGGAGTCGGCGATCAGCATGGCCTGATATTTATCGACACGCTCGATCAAACGGCTCCTCGCTCAGATAATCTTGGGGTAGTCACACTGCACACTCCGTACTTCGAAGGCATGGCGGTTGTACAAGGCCATGTGGTGCTTGCTCCCAACGGATCAGGACAGTCCATCCAGGCACTGAGCCCTCCGCAACCACATCAGGGGTCAGATATCGCTCGGATGCCTGTTCAAATCTCCGGCATGCATTTCAACGGGGTGCTCCATGCAAGCGGGGATATGACCATAGCCGGAAGAGTCAGACTCTATGGAGCGGTCTTGGTAGGTGGGACCATTGCCTCAGCCAGCTCAGGAAGCTTGCTGGAGGTCTGGTATGACCATGATCTCAGTCAAGGATTTTATCGTGGATTGCCCGTGGTCTATCGTGCCCCCGGGACGTGGATGGCACGATACTAAGTCGCAGATGAGGCGTGAAGGATATTCGTACGAAAGATACCGTACACATAAAAACAACTTCTTATTGTCGATAGGAAAGGGTGAGATAGAATGGTCACCTCAAGCGTTGAAACTCATCAGAAACGGAAAATTCTCTCGGTTGCGAGCCTGAAAAAACCATCGATGGCCAAACAACCTCGCAAGATGACGATGGGGCGCAGTCTCTTGGACTGCATCGCCTATCGTGGACTGATCAGGCAGGCGGATCTCGATGCCGCCATCGAAGAATCCCTATCACGAGAGATTGACCTAGAAACTCTCTTGCTTGACAAGTACCGCGTGCCAAAGGCCGCACTCGGCTCTGCGCTCAGCGAATTTTATCAATGCCCATACGTTTTCTACGATGAACGCACCGTCATCGATCCGGAACTCTTGAAGAATCTCAGCTTTGACTATCTCAGAAGAAATGCCTGGATTCCATTGAAACGTCAGGGAACGATCCTCGACATCGTCATCAACGACCCGCACGACTTGGAAAAGGGGCTCGATATCCGACGCGCATTTCCAGGCACGACGATACGTTTTTCCGTCGGGCTTCGCCGAGATATCGACCAATATCTTCTGGTCGCGACAGGACAAGCCAACGGAGGATCCATAACCGAGATTCTCGGAGAGCTTGTCGATGAAGCGGGCATCGAACGAATCGGGGAGCCTGAGTCCGGAGAGATCGACGAAAACGATTCGGCCATCGTGCGCCTCACCAATCAGGTCATCGCAGAGGCCTATCGATTAGGCGCTTCCGATGTCCACATTGAACCCTATTCGGATCGCAAAGAAACGGCGGTACGATTCCGCGTCGATGGAACCTGCTTTACGTATATGCGCATTCCTGCCGTCTATCGGCGTGCCATTGTTTCGCGGTTGAAGATCATGGCGAACCTGGATATTGCAGAGCGACGCAAACCGCAAGACGGGAAAATTCGCTACAAATTAGCGAAGGATCGGGAAATCGAATTGCGTGTCGCCACCTTGCCGACGGCGGGAAACAATGAAGACGTGGTGCTCCGGCTTCTCACGGCAAAAGAAACTATGCCCTTAGAGGCGATGGACTTTTCCCAGAATGTCCTGCAGAGGGTGATGGAACTGTCCGAGCGCCCGCATGGAATTTTCCTTTGCGTGGGGCCGACCGGGTCCGGGAAAACCACCACGCTACATGCTGTGATGAAGCATATCAACACCGATGAACGAAAGATCTGGACGGCAGAGGATCCTATCGAGATCACGCAAGAAGGATTACGGCAAGTTCAAGTGCATCCCAAAATCGGGTTCACCTTTGCTTCGGCGATGCGCGCATTTCTTCGGGCCGACCCGGACGTGATCATGATCGGGGAGATGCGTGACAAAGAAACAGCCGATATTGCGATTGAGGCGTCACTGACTGGCCATCTGGTGATGAGTACGCTCCATACCAACAGCGCCGTGGAAACAGTCACTCGATTGTTGGATATGGGTTGCGACTCATTCAATTTTGCCGACGCGATGTTGGGGGTGCTGGCAATGCGCCTCTGTAAACGTATTTGTTCTGACTGCAAAGAAGCCTACCATCCGACTCAGCAGGAGTATGACGAACTTGTGCAAGGGTATGGAGCGCGATACTGGGAGAAGCTGGAAATCCCTTACACGGAAGACTGGATTCTCTATCGTGGCCGTGGTTGCGAGGTGTGCAATCATAGCGGGTTTAAGGGACGGGTGGCGCTGCATGAGCTCCTGATTGGATCAGAAGAAATTAAGAGTCTGATTCAGGGCAAAGCCAGGACGGCCGAAATCCTCAGCGTGGCAATGCGGGATGGAATGGTCACCTTGCTACAGAATGGTATCCAGAAGGTATTGAAAGGGCTGACGACCTATCGGCAGGTCCGTGCGGTAGCAATAAAGTAGGATGCGACACTGCGGTTTAGGGCGAGCTAGGGTGTCTTCTCCAGCAGCAGAGCAAAAGCTTGCAGCCGGAGCAGCATTTCAGAGGAGATCCGGATAAATTCTATCCCACACAGTTGCTCTGATGCCCAGCGTACTCCAGCCAGCTCAATTGTAATCGGCGTGTCACCATCTAAAAGATGGATATGCAGCGAAACATAGGTTGAGGCGGATGGAAGGCGCTCCGCCGTGATGGCACAGCCCTGTGCCGAAAGGTTCAAGACGGTCCCGTCCACCGCGTCTTCCTTGTTTAAAAACTTGCAGGGAAGCTGGACGGCAAACCGCTTAACCTTGCGAAACTCTTCTCTCGTTGTTTCTCTTTGAGTCGACACCAGATAACGTTCTCACACGGGTTCAGGGTGTTCAGATCCGAGCCTGCATGCCTGGTACCCTAGTGGTGGCAGCGCATTCTGTCAACCAGAGGATGTTCTTTTACTGCCTCAAACAGCGGGAGTCTCTGCCGAAAATTGTCATGTGCAAGTGCGAAAAACGACCGAATTGTTTCAATACAGATAGGGCTCAATGGCTTCAAATCAATGAGTTGCATAGAGTGTGGACTGTATTTTGGGCGGCATGCCCTTTGCTCGATCAGGAGATGCCATGGTGCAACCAACGATCGAATCAAATCGAAGGTGGGGTGAGCAGGACGGATATACGCTCCTGGAACTCATGATCGTTGTGGCGATCATCGGGGTAATCGCGGGCCTTGGAGGAGTCAATTTTGGGGTTTGGAAATCTCGGGCGGACTTGAAGGAAGCGATTCAGCTCGTCAGGAACGAGTTAGCCGTCGCGCGGATGACGTCGATGAGTCGAAACGTTTCCGTCACCACAACGATCACGGTGGTTCCTACGATGGTCACGGCGGTCACTACCAATACGAATACAGGCGCTCAACTTTCTACCACATCGAGCAAAATCTCACGGATGAACGGCATAACAGTCCAAACAGGAGGTGGCCCCGGCCAAACGCCAGTCTTTACAGCAGGTCCAACAGCCACCGTTCAATTCAGCTCCATGGGATACCGCATCGGAGGGGCTGTGCCAGGCTCCCAAAACCAGGTCATTGGACTCGTCAACGACCAAGGAACGACGTATGCCATCAGAATCACTCCGCGCGGTGTTGTGGACTGGTGTCCAAGTCAATTCTGCATCGGGACCCGCTAGCAAGAGGAGACGATGAAGATATTGCGAACAGAGGCAGGGTTCACATTGTTGGAAGGCATGATTGCCACCGTCATCTTATCAGTCGGCGTCATCGCCATGACCGCCATGCAAGGGATCGCACTCACACGCAATGTCGACTCAACCGAGCTGACACAGGCAACCAACCTAGCCTCGGAAATACTGGAGCGGATTCAATACAACCGTCGAAACGTCACAGCCTACGCCAATATGGACACTGCCAATCCTTGTGTTCTCCCTGCAATCCAGCTGATGGCACAGGGTGATTGTCTTCAGTGGCGAGCGATGATGACTACGCAAGGAGCGTCCGGAATTAGTCAAGCGTCGATCCTGACCGGGGTGCGAGGAGTCGTCACGGTGACACCGGTCGTGACCACTCCACCATTGAACCAATCCACGGTGTCCGTGGTCGTCACCTGGACGGGGCGATCAATGGGCGCCACTGCGGCAACCCCACGAAGAGTGACGTTGAATACAACGATTGCACCTGAATGAAGGGGACTTGTCAGGCAATGAAACGACCGAGACTCTCCATGGGCAATGAAGACGGGATCACGCTAGTCGAACTGATGTTTGCGGGGACCATCGCGGTGGGTATCGTCGCCGCGGGGTTTGCCGTGGTGACGTCATTTGAAAGATCAAATGCCACGACGTCGCAAACAGGGGAAACTCAACAGAACGTTCGGAATGCCATGGAGATGATGTCGAGAGATATTCGACAGGCGGGATTCGGCGTAATCAGCGCGGTCGGTAACTGTCCTACTGCCATTGTCCCTCAGGATAATGCTGTCGCTGGACCCGACTCGGGACCGGATCGGATCAGCCTTGTTGTGCCGCTAGGAAATTCTGTGGGCACGGCGACACGGCCCCCTTGGGTACTACAAGGAGCCATAGGCCCAGGCTTCAATACCTTTACACTTGCCTCCACGCAAGCAGTCACAGATATGACCTCGGAATGGGGTGGAGGTAGTTTAGTCGGAGCCACGGTGAGTATTGCAGGGAGCGCAACAACTACGGTGACCGCAGCTGGTGGATCGTCAATCAGTGTCGCACCGGTTCAGGCTCCAATCGCCTTCGGTGTAAACGCGCCGGTGTACTTGTTGCAGTGCATCACCTATCAAATTATTCCGCCGCCGGATGCGAATGGGCTCTGTGACGGACGTTCGCCCTGTTTGGTGCGAGGCGTAGGCACGGGAGGACGGGATTGCGATACACCGAATAGTCGCTGTCTGTCCATTGCCGACGAAATTGAAGATATTCAATTTGCGTATGCTTGCGACGGGTGCAATTTGGCATTTAATGGGGGCGTTCCGGACGGCATTATTGATGATCAGGCCGGGAGCGTAGCGGGATTCGATCAGTTGGATTTCGTGAGCAATAACAGTTGGACGCTTGGGCAAATGACGCCGGACAAAATCAGTTTAGTACAAATCAGCATCGTCGGACGTGAACGGTTCGCCGATCAAGGATTGGGGGAAGGAATAGCAACCGGCCGAACGGTTCAAGCGCAAGCATTGCAAGTTTCCGATCACAACCATGCAGCCGGGCTCTTTGTAGCCGGAGATTTCGCAGGGTTGAATCCACCCTATGCTTCGACTCGAAAGCGCATGTTCACTCGAACAATCGAGGTGCGCAATCCAGGGCGATAGCGATGCGAAGGAGATCTAGCGTGGGGATCATAATCTCGAAGGCAAGCAAGCATGAATTTCTGAAGAATGAGCAAGGCTTTGCTCTCTTCGGTGTGTTCCTGAGCATTCTCATGATGACGGCTCTTGGGATTGCCGCTGTCACGATGACGGGGTTGGAAAACCGCATGGCGGGTTTTGCTAACTCCACAGATGCCGCAGCCGCGGCAGCCGAATCCTGCATAGGGTCCGGCACCAACGTGATTCTTCAAACCTTGCAGGAACGGCAGGTCCCAGCCGCCTATGTCGGCGCATCGAGAGTCGTTCCTTCAAATGCCGAAAATGCAGGAGTGCCGCCTACGCTCACACAAGAAATCATGGGGCAAGCAGATAATAGTCCAGACTTTCCCGTCGGATCTGGTGCGTCTCCCGATATTAAGATGACCGCCGGGCCTTTTACGGTCGAAGGTGATATTGATCGCCTATACATTAAACAAAGATCCGGTGGATCGCTGCAGTTTGCTTCCGGATATGAAGGGACGGCACAGGGAACATCCGGCGGGGGAGCCGAAGTCTATTATCAAATCGATTGCACGGCAACGCTCACGGCTACCGGTGCGACAAGCCGGATTCGAGCGGTGTATGCCTGTGTCAGTGCTGCGGGAGAAAGTTGCCAGCGGAAGATTTAAGGGAGGCGTCCATGCGACACAACGATCGACGCACGGTGAAGACGATCACGAGGTTGTTCCTCATGGGGTGCATGGCCGGGACCGGCAGTATCGCAATAAACGCAGGTCTCGTCGAAGTGGCGGTCGCCCATGAATCTGGTCCTTATGAGGGAATGAAAAGAGGAACGGTCGAAGCCATTGCGGAGCAGTC
>CABVRR010000008.1:48634-62039 GCA_902500705.1 uncultured Nitrospira sp. | reverse complement strand
TCACGCTCGCGCGCCATCCGTCCGAGACCGAGGAGCGCCTGATGGTACGGGTGCTCGCCTTCGCACTTCATGCAGGCGAAGCCCTGTCGTTCGGTCGTGGTATCGGCACCGAAGATGAACCGGCTTTGTGGAAGCGGGATGATACCGGGACCATCAACCTGTGGATCGAAATCGGCCAACCAGACGAGAAGACCCTGCGCCAGGCCAGCGGCCGCGCCAAACAAGTCATCGTCTATACCTATGGAGCCCGAAGCGCAGAGGTGTGGTGGGCGAACCAACGCCCGTCGCTCGACCGGCTGAAGAATCTTTCCGTGACGCTGCTTCCCGTAGAAAGCATTCGTGCCTTGGCGGAAATGACGAGACCCGCCATGCAATTGCAATGGACGATTCAAGACGGGCATATCTGGATCGCCGATGGGGCTCAGACGCTCCACATTGAGTTACAGCGATTGAAGGGCTGACGCCACGCGACAGTTCCGGCACAGTCCACTTGTAGATTGCAACGAGGAAGACTTCGGCACCCCGCTGTGCCAAGGTTTTCATCAGTGCATAGTTAGAAACTCCGTGCTTGCACAGTGCAACCTACAGGCCTTTCTTGTGCTCCTGTCTGTCCCAATGTAAGATGTGAGCCGGTTCTCGTGATTTCCTTCAATTGCTCACAGCTCTTATGAAAACGATCCTGCATACGGTTTCACCGACACAGCGAGAAGAAATTTATCTGCGACTTCGTGACGTATTAGCGCAAGTGCCAGACGTACGGTTCACCTATCTCTACGGATCCATACTGGAGTCAGACAGAATCCATGATGTGGATATCGGAATTTTCCTCGATGAGACGGCGGTCACACACCAGTCGAGCATTCTCGACAACCTTTCTACGACATGTCGTGCCGCCGCGAATGTACCGGTCGATATCCGAATCCTCAATGACGCGCCGCTCTCGTTTCTGTATCATGTGCTGCGAGGACGGCTCCTGTCCTGTCGCGATGAGGCATTTTTGACCGACATGATGGAAACCATCGCGCGACGGTATCTGGATCTTGCTCCTTTCCTCCGCATCAGTACCAAGGATGCCTTTGCCGCATGACGCTCAATCCGGACCTCATCCGGGCTCGTTGCGCAGAAATCGATGCGTCGTTGAGCCGACTTGAGGCTTTACGTCATCTCTCGCGCGAAACGTTCCTGTCCGACCAAGATACTCTCGATATCGCCTGTTATCGTTTGCTCATCGCCATTGAGGCGGCGCTGGCCGTCTGCTTTCATGTGTCTGCAAAGCAATTGCATCAGGTCCCGGACGAATATGCCGGCTGCTTCAGCTCACTTGAGCAGGCCGGGCTCATTTCCCCGGATCTTTCCAC
Source organism: uncultured Nitrospira sp. (assembly GCA_902500705.1). GTDB lineage: Bacteria > Nitrospirota > Nitrospiria > Nitrospirales > Nitrospiraceae > Nitrospira_D. The sequence goes on along the minus strand of CABVRR010000008.1, from coordinate 60,681 downwards.
TCGCTTGCAGCAGATGGCACGGTTTCGCAATCTATTGGTTCATGTGTATTGGAAAATCGATTATGGACAGGTCTACGACATCATCGCGACTCGTCTCGACGATCTACGTGCGTTTCGTGCTGCCATGGCCAAAATGATCTAGCGTCTGCCAAACTCTAAATCTCTCCTCGCGTCGAACCGAAATCTGTACCTGCCTCTACCTCTTTCGATCAAGAATGCCCGAAGCCTGCTCAGACACTTCTTTTATCAAAATTCCCATCTTCGGGTGTGATGGCTCGAAATCAACCGGCCAGTTATGATGACGTAGCCGCTCGCCGGCAGTGGGACCGATCGATGCGACCACCAGCTTTTTGAGCGCCGCCCGAAACGGTTCTGTCTTTCCATCTTGCTCCAACACTCGCATGACATGATCAGCCTGAATGGCATTGGTAATCAGCATCACGTGAACGCGCCCGGCGATGATTTCGTCGAGCACATGTCGCATCAGACCAAGATTCTCCGGCAGAGCCCATTTGTAGATCGGAACGGGGAAAACGTCGGCACCCCGCCGCTCTAAGGCTTTCAACAGCTCGGGGTTCGACACTCCGTACTCTTGCATGGCCACTCGTAATCTCTTCACAGGATGACGCTCATCTAGAGTAGATATCAGATCGATCCAGGTATTCGGTTCCGATACCGTGACCGTCGCTTGAAGACCAACAGTCTTGAGGACAGCGACCGGCTTGGGGCCACGCGCAACGATGGTTGTCTGTTGAAGAGCAGCCAGGATCGACGACCAGGGCTGTCGAGTTTTCAGCAGATCGAACAGGGCCGTCGTACCGACACCCGTCATGAGAATGAGCAGATCAATCTGCCCGGTCATAAGCCTGACCCCGAACTCCTGCGCCGCCTGATTATCTTCCAACGGCACTTCGCGTAACGCCGGAGCAACGAGCGGCGTGCCGCCGGAGCGCTCGATCAAACGAGCGATCTCTATGGCCATCCGACTTTCGAACGCCGCAACTGTCAGTCCATTAAACGACATGATCTTAATTGCCCCGACTTAACCGCGATGATGGTATGTGAGCCATTGCCGCTCTGACATCATGGGTTTGCCATTGACGCCTGCCGCCGGTCTCCCTAGTATACAAATTTTGGTTGAATGACAAGCGAGTTGTCCATATGACTCTTCCCCTGCATCGCGGTCTTCGACATGTGGCCCTGCGCGTTATCAACCTTACTCGATCGCGTCGGTTCTATGAAGAGTTGCTTGGCATGCGCGTCGCTTGGGAACCGGATCCGGAGAATGTCTATTTCAGTTCCGGAGTCGACAATCTAGCGCTGCATCAGATCTCGAAGAGCGAATTGGCTTCTTACGATCCCTCGAAAACCCAACTGCTCGATCACATGGGCGTGATTCTCGATAGCCCTGAAGCCGTCGATCACATGTACCGTGCAATCGCCTCGAGAATTGAGTCCCTCGGTGGACGGATCGCCAAGGAGCCCAAGCAACACCGAGACGGCAGTTATTCATTCTATCTTGCCGACCCCGACGGCAACCTGATCCAGGCACTGTACGAACCGGCGATCAGCAAACTGCGGTTCAATCCCGACGCATGAGCCAGATGTGGACCAACCTTCCCCAAAATTATTATCTGAGCCTTGCTCCCTGGTGTTGGGTGCAGCTGGAGAGCGCGGAGCCGCCGGGCCCCTTCCCTTTCTTGGGCGGAGTGGCCCCTGAAGTCACGGCAAGCCTCCATGAGGCGCATAGCCTCCTCGCCAGCGCGGTCGATACTACCATCAGCGATGTCTTTTCTAAACGAGCGCCGCTCGACGACCCCGATCGCCCGCGACGGTTGGAAGATGCCTATGCTGAGCTCGTCAACGCACGGCCCTATCTCCAACGACACATTCACTGCGGGCGGCGATCGGATAGAACCTTTCACTGGGACTTTCCGACTGATCCAGCCAAATCCTCTACTATGACGAACGGCGGCCTCCGTATCTTTCATGCGATCAATCACCAGGCCATCCCTATCGGATTCAATGGACGAGCACTAGGGCCCATGGTCGGAAAACTACTCGGTCTCCTTGACGGAACCCATACGATAGATGAGCTACGATCAACCTTGTCGGGCATGCCGCGTGAGGCACAGACGACGCTGACCAAGGTGATGGATTCGCTGCACCAGTATGGCTGCCTGAACAGCGCTGCGACGACTGCTATCCGGCGGCAGTGGTTCGACATCGTGCAGGATCAGGACATGGTGCACCTCGGCCATGCCGCACTCCTCTATCGGCAACGAGACACGGCTCTTCTCTTCGATCCCTGGCTGCTGCCGTGGTTCGCCGAATCGCCGATACCGTCGCTTTGGGGCGGGCTTCTCCCCAAACCCGCTGCGATATTCCTCACCCACGACCATGATGACCATGTTGATCCCCGCACCTTGCTGCATATGCCGAAAGACACCCCGATTCTCATTCCCAGCCGTCGCAATCGCACAGGCCTGTTCTTTGACTATCGCTCGCTCCTCGCCGAACTGGGATTCGACCATGTCATCGAGCTGGCGCATGGCGAAACATGGCCGTTCGAAGGCGGCACCGTCGTGTCCGTCCCATTTTATGGGGAGGATCCGTGTGATTTGCAGATGCCCAGGAATTGCTACCTCATCTCGGATCGAGGCCACAATGTGCTGATTCATGCCGACAGCGGCCCGACAAACGACGGACGATCCGCGCTGAAGGACAGGGTCATCCAGCAATTAGTCGAGCGGTACGGACCGATTCCCTTGGTGTTCGCCTCCCAACAACAATTGCTGGAGATCCGGAGCCATGCCGCCCATGCCGCACTCTCCCATCCCGGTAAATGGCTGGATATCGGCGAAAACGGCTATCTCACGAACGCCTATCTTGCGGAGCTCTGTGCGGCCGCCCACGCACGGTTGTTTGTGTCTTACGCGACCGGTGGAGCGGACTGGTATCCCGATCACCTGTCGTTCATGTTCAGCCGGCGTAACCCTGCCCGAACGGCACTGTTGACGGCGCACTGGGAAGCGCCTGAGAAATTGAAAGGCCTTCTTGATTCGCAACAATGTCGGTATCATGATGCCCGCGCACTGAATCTTTACCGGGCGACGAACAAGGGTGTCATCGACGTCATCTCTGCAGAAGACACGCTCGCCCCACTGGCTTTATACCGATTGAATCACGGTCATCCGCCGTTCATGAAGGCGGGTAAGGGACGATAGACCATTTTCTTTGAGGAGCAGTCATGCCGTCGCCGATTCTTGTGACAGGAGCAGCGGGATTCATCGGATTTCATGTGGCCATGCGTCTGTTGGACCGTGGCGATCAGGTAATCGGCCTCGACAACATCAACGACTACTACGATGTGCGATTGAAACAAGCCCGACTCGCTCAATTGACTGCGCGCGAACGATTCAATTTCGTGAAGCTTGATCTCTTCAATCGGCAAGGCATGCAGGATCTTTTCGCCGGAGAACCGATACGGCGCGTGGTGCATCTTGCAGCCCAGGCGGGTGTCCGGTACTCGCTGGTCAATCCGCACGCCTACACCGAGAGCAACATCGAGGGCTTCATCAACATTCTGGAAGGGTGCCGACACAACCAGATCGAGCACTTGGTCTATGCGTCGTCCAGTTCCGTCTACGGGGGGAACACGCACATGCCGTTTTCCACCCATGACAACGTCGACCATCCAGTTTCGCTGTATGCCGCGACCAAAAAAGCGAATGAGCTGATGGCTCACTGCTATGCCCATTTGTATCGACTCCCCTGCACGGGGCTTCGGTTTTTTACCGTGTATGGGCCGTGGGGACGTCCTGACATGGCCCTCTTCATCTTTACGAAGGCCATTTTGGAGGGCAAACCAATTGAAGTGTTTAATCACGGTCAGATGAAGCGTGACTTTACTTATGTAGACGACATCGTGGAGGGTATCATCCGGACCCTTGATCATCCGGCGACGGCTGATCCGACATGGTCCGGAGATCGACCGACACCGGGAACCAGCTCAGCCCCGGCACGACTGTACAATATCGGCAATCACCAGCCGGTTGAACTGCAGCACTTTATCGATGTCCTGGAGCAAGCCCTCGGCAAGAAGGCGGAGAGGATCCTGATGCCGTTACAACCGGGAGACGTCCCCGCCACATACGCCGATATCGATGATCTCACCGACGATGTCGGATTCAAGCCGACCACGTCGATCGAGGTGGGGATCCCTCGCTTCATACAGTGGTATCGCGAGTTCTACAAGATCTGATGGGCCCGGCCTGAAAATCTAAAAACACCCGATAGGGACAAACCCCGTGCCAAACAGTCTCGATAGCGCGATATACCGAGCGTTGTCGTAAAACGAGTGGCTTGGCACCCGCTGCGTGCGTCCGGTCACATCTCCACCATACGAAGGATCGGATCCGAAAAACATTCCTCCACGGGTCTTCTGCACAAGGTGTATCCATTCCATGTATAACGTGCACACTTCGGCCTGGACCGAACCCGAAGAGGTGTTGTTTGCATACCAGTCACGCGCCCAGTCCGGCACGTGACGTCCTCCCGCTTCCGCAGTGCGTTCCTGGTAGGCGGGGATCTCATACCGAGGTTCGCCGATGGGCTGAGTTCGAGAAGTCGTCGGCATGGTCTCCAAATTCGGCACGACGGAAAGCGGTTTCAACGCCATGGCTTGGCAACCGGGCTTCTCCTTATTGGTATACATGGACGTACCGCCTGCTTGAGGACACTCCCAGGTCGTCGATGAGTCGGATGATAAGGTATCTGAAAAAGCCGGCGAGCCGGTTAACACCGCTAATGTCGTCACCAGGTAAGAAAGCGTCCGCGTCGGCTGCATGGGATACCTCCAGATCATGGAGCAACGGTACTCGGTGCCTTGTCTCTCATAGCCATTTCCGGAAACCGTGCACACACCCTACGCAACACTTTATTCATTGGTCTATGCCTCTTTAGAGGGGAAACTCCAATGCCGGAGCGGCTTATAGCTGCGGAACCATCACCGATCTTCTCTTGCCGTTTTGTCCGTGATGTCACCATACCGCGTGCGCGCGCGACGTGCGGCGAGCCGAAGATCCGACTTCAGAGAAGACAGATATGCAACCAACATGCTTCTTTACCTTGTCCCGCTCCAAGACCTCAGGTATCCTGCGTCTCTCCTTCTCGGTAACCGGCGATCCCGTAACGGCGCTGAAAGACGCCTTCGGGTGCCAAGACGACCATTCGCGACCTAAACCTTTTGGGGGAAAGCGGCTGACGACCCAATATGACCGACTACAGCGTACTCGGTAATTTGCTGCTCATTTATACTGTCTCCATCGCAGTCGTGTTCCTGTTTCATCAATTCCGATTACCGTCGATCACCGGGTTTCTCGTCGCCGGAGCCTTGATCGGCCCTCATGGGCTCAACCTGATTTCCGATATCGAGACGGTGCAGGTGTTGGCGGAAATCGGGATTGTGTTGCTCCTGTTTACGATCGGTATCGAGTTCTCGCTGGTACAGCTGACATCGCTCCGCCGGCTGCTCTTGATTGCCGCTCCGATCCAAGTCGGAGTCGTCGTTGGAATCGCATGGCTCATCGGCAGGTTGGCAGAGTTGCCGACGCCGCAGGCGATCTTTTGGGGATTTCTGCTCTCACTCAGCAGTACCGCGATCGTCTTGAAAGCACTAGCTGCCAGCGGAGAGAGCGATTCACCTCACGGACGAGCGACCATTGGGATCCTCATTTTCCAGGACTTGGCCGTCGTCCCCATGATCTTATTGACGCCTATTCTTGCCAGTCACGGCGAAGGAACGCTGACCCCGGTGCTGCTCTCCTTGGTGAAGTCGATGCTGATCGTGGCATGCATCGTCGCAGCCGCATGGTATGCAGTGCCTAAATTACTCGACCACATCGTGCGCAGCCGAAGCCGGGAACTTTTTTTATTGACGATCATCGTGATGTGCCTCGGCATTGCTTGGTTGACGTCTCTCGGTGGGCTATCGCTCGCGTTGGGAGCCTTTATCGCCGGACTCGTGATTTCCGAATCGGAGTACAGCCATCAAGCCATGGCCGAAGTCTTGCCGTTTCGAGACAGTTTCAACAGCCTGTTTTTTGTTTCCATCGGCATCTTGATGGACTGGCGGATTCTGTTGGACTACCCGCTCGTCGTGACCGGTGTGCTCGTCGTCGTCTTGCTCGTCAAGTTCGTCGCCGGAGCGGGAGCCGTCTTGGCAATCTCCATGCCTCCCCGCTCAGCCGTCATGACGGGAATCGCCCTCGCACAGGTCGGTGAGTTCAGTTTTATTCTGGCGCAGGTCGGCCTGGAGAATAAACTCTTGTCCGGACCGCCCTATCAGATTTTCCTGGCGGTCTCGGTCTGTTCCATGATCATCACGCCGTTTCTCATGCAGTTGTCTCCGCATCTCGCGTGGAGAGTCGAGGCCATGCAACGGCTTCATCATTGGTTTCCCGGACAAACGACGGCCCACGTCCTCGAAGCAGAAGGGAAGCATTTACGCATCAAGGACCATGTGATCATCGTGGGCTATGGGCTGAACGGACGCAACCTGGCCCGTGTATTGGGTGAGACGGAAGTCCCCTACATCGCCTTGGATTTGGACGGAGACACCGTGCGCCGAGAGGCAGCACACGGCTTGCCGCTCTACTACGGGGATGCGACCAATCCGACCGTGCTGCGGCATGTCAAGATCGAAGACGCGCGGGTCCTGGTCGTTGCGATCTCCGATCCGTTCATGACCCGCCGAACGGTGCAGATGGCGCGAGACTTAAATCCGAACATTCATATCGTGGTTCGGACGCGCTATTTGCGCGAGCTGGAGGAATTGCATCAACTGGGCGCGGACGACGTGGTGCCGGAAGAATTTGAGACGTCGATTGAGATCTTCGCCCTTGTCCTCCGCACCTATGACATGCCGCAAGATTTCATCGTGCGGAAGGCCGAACAGGTTCGCCGCGAGGGCTACGCACTTTTACGTCGCAGTGAGCTTCCGGAATTAGCGCACCACCTTCGTGGCGGCACCCTGACCGACGTCGAAGTGGAGACATATCGAATCGAAGAACACTCCCCGGCGTCCGGAAAGACCATCGCTGAATTGGCGTTGCGGCCTCGAATCGGAACATCCATCATCGCCTTGACCAGAAGCGGCGTCACGGAATCCAACCCCTCTGAAAAAACCACACTCCTCGCCGGTGATATCGTGGTGGTACTGGGAACGCGCGACCAGATCAGGCGCGCCATCGGATTTCTTTCGGCGAATGAGTCGGAAGCCTAGCGCACCGTCATAACCTTGCAGGTCTCATCCTGCGTGCCTGCATGAGCTGCACTCTCCTTCGAGAAGCCATATCTGTCGCGTGTAGCCAATCCGGCGTGAGCGCATGACCGTCAGCGTCAGCATGACCATCTGTCTGACGGTCAAGGTCAGCTTCGCCACCGGAGCGTCACTCGTTCTTTGAGAGGATGATCAAATGGTCGGCCGGTTTGGATCGAGGCCTGATGCGCGGCCTTCAGCTTGTAGTACCACTTCGCCGGCATATCGGCATCACCGAGAAACATCGACGAGGGCTTGTGTCGAAGTCCCACCACCAGATGCTTCATGGCCCGCTCATCCTGACCCAAAAACATTTTCGTCAGCGTGCGAAAAATCATATTACCAAACGGGATCCAGTGTAGCCCAACCCAATAGGCCGAAAAATCGATGCGACATTCCATCTCGGACACGGGGGTGGCCATCAATCGATTGGCGAGCCAGATCCTTCCACATTGCATGAGCTCCACACGCTGATTCGGCAGCACGAAGTCGATCGTCGTCGACAACGGCCCTCCGTAGATCCGCTCGATCCAATGAAACGGGCCGCTGTTCTTCGCCGGTCGGTGAGCGGTCATCCGAAACCCATGAGGGATCGGTTCAAAGACTTTGGTCTTCTCGTGCATCCGCGCATCACTGCGCCACCAAGAATGTACGTACGGCCCATGGACCGGATCGATAAGACCGATCACGCCATCGTCCGGCGTACACGTGTAGGTCAATGAAATGTGGAACGACTGCTTCGGTTCTGAGGGAAGCGGCATGCGCGGGACAGGCGGTAATGGGTCGAGATGGCCTCGCTCGTCTGCTAGATACAGCCAAATCATGCCGTCCGTTTCTTCAGCCGGATAAGTCGTGATGCCGATCTTGTCGGTTTGTAGAGTGCCCTGTTCGGGAAGGGCGGGAATGCACCGACAGCGTCCCTTCATGTCGAACCGCCACCCATGATAGGAACATTCCACTTGCGTACCGTCGAACCGACCGAATGACAGCGGCATCCCACGGTGTGGACAGATATCTCGCATCGCCGCCAGTCCACCGGACTGGTCACGACAGAGGACGATCGGCAACCCCAGCATTTGCAGCCCCTTCATCGTGCCTGGACGCAGGGTATGGCTGGGTACAGCTGGGTACCAGAACCCAAAGAGCGGAGCGCTCCTGGAAGCGAGAACCTCTGGTGATGGTTGTTCAATCATTGGAAGCATTCGATACAGAGAGGACACGTGCAAGACGGGCGTCGCGCAATGGGACTCGACTATAGCGAGGGGCCAACGATAGGTCAAGCAAGGTGCACATCGTCACGCGGCCACCGGTTTCTTGACACCCCGAAGGATCACATACTATTCTGTTCAGACGACACATACTGACCGTGCCATGAGGTGAACGCATGATTGCCACGCAAATAGAGCCGACAGCGACGTTGGCACAGCTGCAAGAATCCAAGCCTGAGCGAGTCACAATCGTGTTACTGAGTGGGGATCTCGACCGAGCGATGGCGGCTTTTATCATCGCCACGGGCGCTGCGGCGATGGGGATGCACGTCACCATATTTTTTACGTTCTGGGGATTGAATACCATTCGACGAAGAGGCGCCACGAGTTCGGCTAAAGACTGGCTGCGACGGATGTTCGGACTGCTCAACAAAGGCGGCGCCGATACGCTTCCGTTGTCCCGATTTCACTTCGGCGGGTTGGGAACGAAGATGATGCAGACGGTGATGAAGCAAAATCGGATGCCCGGGGTGCCTGAGTTGATGCAAACGGCCCTCGACCTTGGCGTGCGGTTCATCGCTTGTACGACGACGATGGGGCTCATGGGCATCACCAAGGACACGTTGATCGACGGCATCGATCAGTTCGCCGGCGTGACGACGTACCTGGCGGAAGCCAAACAAGGCAGCGTGAACCTGTTTATCTAGTAATAGGCTGGCTGGCTTATCTGATAGATAGGTGAGAACCAGAGAAATCACATGAACGCAATAAACCAAATAGACGGAACGCCATGATGCAATCAGACGTCAAACTCGATACACTTGGATACTTCTGCCCCATGCCGATCATTCTTACGTCAAAGAAGATTAAAGAATTGGCGTTGGGTCAGGTGCTGGAAGTCGTCTCCGACGATGAGGGCATCAAAAAAGACATGCCGGCTTGGTGCGAAAGCACGGGTCATCACATGGTGGGCTTGGAAGAGGAACAGGCGAAGTCTGGCCGAATTTATAAGGCCTTCGTCAAGAAGGCAAAATAGCCAAGCCCCTCTGAGCAAAAGAGCGACGGGTGAGCTAGAAGCCGGAAGGACGGTCATCGGTCCTCCGGCTTTTTCATGTGTCCTCACAGAAACCCCAGGAACCCATGGACCACATCGTCGAATGTGTTCCCAACTTCAGTGAAGGTCGAAATCAGGGAACTGTTGAGTCCCTGATCGATGCCGTCACGTCGACAGCCGGGGTGACGCTTCTCGACCACTCGATGGATACAGACCACCACCGGTCGGTACTGACATTCTGCGGAGCTCCGGATGCAATCGTGGAAGCCGCGTTTCGTGCCATACGAATCGCGACGGAACTCATCGACCTACGCACACATGTCGGAGTGCACCCCCGCGTAGGAGCTACGGATGTGGTGCCGTTTATTCCCATCAAGGGGACAACCATACAAGACTGCGTTCAGCTTGCCAGGCGATTGGGAGAACGAGTCGGACGTGAGCTGGAGATCCCCGTGTTCTTATACGAACGGGCCGCAGCTCACGCTGACCATGTCCCATTGGAAGCGGTTCGACGTGGGGGGCTCGATGGCCTGGCGTTTCGAATGGAATCCGACCCCTATTGGATTCCCAACTTCGGTCCGCCTCGACTGCATCAAAGCGCAGGAGCGATCGTGATCGGCGCCCGGCCGCCGTTGATCGCCTACAACGTGAATCTCCGTTCGACGGACGTTGATCAAGCTCGGTCCATTGCCCGGACCGTCCGCCACTCAGGCGGAGGGTTGTCCCATGTGAAAGCGATCGGGGTCGAGCTATCCAGTCGCGGCATGGTGCAAGTCGCCATGAATTTAACGGACTATCTCGTGACACCGATCCTGACTGCGTTTCAGGCAGTGACAGCTGAAGCGGCGACCCGCGGAATCGAGGTGGCCGGGAGTGAGCTCATCGGCCTGGCTCCGCAAGCGGCATTGGACCAAACGGCAGCGGCCTCACTGCAGCTTGATCGGTTCGATCCCAGCCAGATCCTTGAAACGAGAATCGCCGAGGCGATGCGCAGCACAACAGAACCGGAACCCACGCTCTCACATTTCCTTTCCGCTGTCGCTGAGGACAAACCGACCCCGGCCGGTGGCAGCGTCGCAGCATTCGTGGGAGCCTTGGCGGCTTCCTTGGGCGTGATGGGGGCACGGCTCGGCAGGCAGGCCGACAGCGAACAGCGTTTACTCGAACTGAGCCAGCAGCTCCATCGGCTCGTTCAAGCAGATACAGACGCCTACAACGGACTGATGGACGCCTACAGGACCCCTCAGCAACATCCCGATCGCCCCCAGATGATCTCAGTTGCGCTCCAACGAGCGACGGAAGTCCCGCTGGAGATCGCGGAGCTGGCCTGCGAGATTGCGCGGCTTCTCCATGCGTTACGCGAGGGGGCTACACGCATGGTTCAATCCGATCTCACGGTGGGCCTGACCCTGGCCATCGCAGCGGCGCACGCAGGTCTTGTCACAGTCAGAACAAATACAAATTCAAAACTAAATCAATGCCTTACGAATGACTTTCGGATCAGAATCTCAAAAGCCACGGAAAGCCTTGAGGAACTCAAGGTGTTGTGCTAGACTCCGGCGCCGAATTGGTGAAAACCGTAAGCAGCAGGCTAACTTGGCCTGAGAAAGTCGAAAGTCACCCGGATGGAAATCAAGGTCTTTAACAACAACGTTGAAAAAGCTCTCAAGGTTGCTAAAAAGAAGCTCGCGGGAGAAGGTCTGTTTCGTGAACTGAAACGCCGCCGCTTTTATGAGAAACCCAGCGTGCGAAAGAAGGCGAAGCAACGCGAGGCTCAACGACGCCGTCAGAAGTGGTTGTCAAAACGGAAGCCCGAATAAACTCACCGGTACGGGTCTTTCGCTCATCCTACCAGCGTTCTCTCCGTTTATGGCCGTAGCCCCATGCGTCAGGAGCACATCCATGCCGCCCTCCGCATCGTCAGGCAAGAGATCGGTCGTTGGCCAGAGCCGGTTGTTGGGGTCGTAGCCAAAGAGTCGAACGGCGATCCCTTTCTCATCCTGATTTCTACGCTCCTCAGTTTGCGGACTAAAGATAAGGCGACGAGGGAAGCGGGCGACCGGCTCTTCGTCTTGGCTCGCACACCAGCAGCCATGTTGAAGTTACCGCTGAGGAAGATCGAACAAGCGATTTATCCGGTCGGGTTTTATCGGACCAAAGCCAAATCGATCCATCAAATCTGCCGCCGCCTAATCGACGACTACGACACCAAGGTACCGGACTCCATCGATGAGCTGGTGACCCTTCCAGGGGTCGGACGAAAAACGGCAAATCTGGTTGTGACTATCGGATACGGTAAGCCAGGAATCTGTGTCGATATTCATGTTCATAGAATCAGTAATCGCTGGGGCTACATCAAAACAAACACGCCGGAGGAATCAGAAGACGTCCTTCGGCAGCGGCTGCCGAAACAACACTGGATCACCTACAATGACCTCCTCGTTCCCTACGGACAGAACCTCTG
>CABVRR010000008.1:35580-48534 GCA_902500705.1 uncultured Nitrospira sp. | reverse complement strand
ATCTGATCGATCTTCCCTTCGGCAAGTTTCTTGATCGTCCAAAACAACAGAACGACAATGACATCCTTCCCCATTGCGGCAGCCGTCATCCCGAGCGTCGCCACCTGATGCAGCTTATCGTAGGTGGCGTTGTGGGCAAAAATGACGAACTTAGGCTTCGTCGACATGGCTACTTCCTCAGCACCCGAGCTTTCACGCTGTTCACGTAGTCCGTAATGGCGGCCTCGACTTCATCGGCAGTCATAGGACGATCATGCATCTCGCTTTCATCGACAAGATACCGGCCCTGATCTTTTTCTTGTTTGAGAATGACGGCGTTTTCAGGCGTCACCTCAATCAGCATGAACCACTCCTTTACCCCTTGAGAGAGCACGACTTATTTGCCGACTCCTTTTTGAGTCACCTCAATCTGAAGTTCTTCTCCACCGTCGGACGAGGCCAAGACATGACAGGCGAGTGCCGAATACCATGATCCTAACGCGAGGAAGAGAAGTCCGCCGATCCTTGCGCATAGGGTGGAATGATTCATACTTCGGCTCCATGCGGGATGATTATAGCGATCAGAGGTGACCGCGTAAACACAAGACGACCGCCATCTTCACCTTGAGAGCCATCGGAACCCATGTTAGGATGCCGATCGATGGATGGGTTTCTTTCAGCGGTTCAGCAATACGTTTCGACCGAAACCTTGGTGACCCTCACGGTTCTTTCGATCGTCTTTTTTATCGGATCACTGATTGCCATTCCATTTATTTTGGTCCGACTTCCGACTGATTTTTTTGACACTCGCGTGCCACGTCGCTGGATGGAACATCACAACCCGGTGCTTCGATCCCTTGGCTACCTGGCAAAAAACGTGGTTGGAGCCATTTTTCTCTTCGCAGGCTTTTTGATGCTGTTCCTGCCTGGCCAGGGTATTCTCACGATGCTGATCGGCATCACGATGTTGGACTTTCCCGGGAAACGCAAGCTGGAAGCCAAGATGATCGGCCAACCTACCGTCTTGAATGCCATCAACAACATGCGTGAAAAGTTCGGCAAACCGCCGCTCACGATTGCACCGGCCCCGTGAGTCGGAACTCGGCAAAACCTCCGAAAGACCACAAGGCCCATGACCTCGCTACAAGCTGACAGGCGGCCTACTCTCTATTTGATCGACGGCAGCGCATACATCTATCGAGCCTTCTTTGCCCTGCCGGCGTTGAACAACTCGAAAGGTCTCCAGACCAACGCCGTCTATGGGTTCACGACGACCTTGCTGAAAATCATCCGCGAGCACAAACCGGACGGCCTCGCGGTGGCGTTCGACGAGAAGGGACCGACGCTCCGGCATGAAGAGTTCAAGGAGTATAAGGCGCAACGGCCGCCGATGCCGGACGGAATGAAGTCACAGATCCCCTATATCCATCGCGTGGTGGAAGCGCTGAATATTCCCGCCGTGAAACAGGCCGGGTACGAAGCCGACGATTTGATCGGCACATTAGCCAGGCAAGCCGAGCAGGCCGACTACGACGTCGTCATCGTTACAGGCGACAAGGACATGTTGCAGCTGTTGACGCCGCATGTTCGGATTTACGATCCGGTGAAAAATAAATGGTCGGGGGAGTCCGAGTGTCGTGAACGATTCGGAGTGGAGCCGGCACGTGTCGTCGAGGTCATGGGACTGATGGGAGATGCCAGCGACAACATTCCCGGGGTCAAAGGAATCGGCGAGAAAACCGCGATGAAGCTGATCGCGCAGTTCAGAACCATCGACGAACTGCTCAACCGGCTCGATGAAGTCACACCGGCTCGGGTCAAGACGCTGCTCACGGAGCAGGCCGAGAAAGCCAGGCTCAGCAGAAAATTGGCGACCATCGACATCCAAAGTCCCGTCGCTTTTGATCCAGAATTCTACCGTATCAAACCGCCGCATGAGGAAACATTGGCCGATCTCCTTCGAGATCTGGAATTCACCTCCCTTCTGAAGAGTCTTCAGCCGGCACTGAAGCCATCGGAGGCCAAGACCTCCGATGCCGTAACCATTGAAGACGAGGTGACCGCCCAACGGTTTGTCGATGGGGTACCGAATGATGCTCCGCTCGGCGTCCACTGCTTGTTGGCAGGCCCTTCAGGTCTCCACACTGATGTGCTGGGCTTGGCCCTCTCCGCTCGTGAGCAGACGGCTTTCATTCCGATCGATGTCCACTCGTTCATGCGGCCCATCATGCCCCTCTTGCACGACCAGCACCGGCCCAAAGTCGTGCATGATCTCAAAACCACCCTCCTGGCCTTTCACCACATCGGCGTCACCTTGGCACCGCCGTACGTGGATACGATGATCGCGGACTATTTGCTCAATCCCAACCGTCGAGACCATAGTCTTGAAACGATTGCATTAGAACGATTCGGCGAACCGATCGGATCACGAAAACAGGAACAGGCCACACCGCAGTCGCTCTTCGACGTCGATGCCGGGTCACGCGAGGAGGCCACGGACGCCGCCGCCGTCCTCGCCAAACTCAGGCCGATCCTCATCGAGCAACTGACGGACCAAGGAAGCTTGACGCTGTTCACCGATGTCGAAATACCACTCGCCCCGATCCTCGCCGAGATTGAACGGAACGGATTTTTGCTCGACGTGGAAGGGCTGCACACCCTCAGCAAAGAACTTGAACAAGAGCTCGACCGCATGATGGGAACGATTGCCGGACTCGCCGGCGGCGAGTTCAACATCAATTCACCGAAACAGCTTGCGACGGTCCTGTTCGAAAAGCTCGGATTGAAACCTCTACGCAAGACAAAAACCGGGTATTCCACCGATGAAGACACGCTGACGCAACTCGCGACACAGCACGAATTGCCCACTCAGATTCTCAGCTACCGCAGTCTCAGCAAGCTCAAGTCCACATATGTGGATGCGCTTCCTGAACTCGTCAGACCAGAGACTCGGCGTCTCCACACATCGTTGAACCAGACCGTCGCCGCCACCGGACGCCTCTCCTCCACCGATCCCAATCTCCAAAACATCCCCGTCAAAGGTGACTATGGCCTTCGGATCCGCGAAGCCTTCATTGTCCCCAACGGCCACGAACTCCTCTGCGCCGACTACAGCCAGATTGAACCGCGCATTCTCGCCCATCTCTCGCAAGACCCGCGTTTGCTCTCCGTCTTCACTAACGGCGAGGACATCCACATGGCCACGGCTATGGAAATCTTCGGCCTGCCATCGAGCCAGATCACCAGGGACATGCGCCGCACAGCCAAAACCGTCGTCTTCGGCATCGTCTACGGCATCAGTCCGTTCGGTCTCTCCCAGAACCTCGGCGTCTCTCAGCCCGAGGCGAAAAAATACATCGAGACCTTCTTCGAGCGATTTGCCGCCGTACGAGCCCTGATGGATCGAAACATTGCCGAGGGGCGAGAGAAGGGCTATACCACCACGATCCTCGGCCGCCGCCGACCCATCCCCGAACTACAAAGCGGCGACCCGACTCAACGTGGATTCGGCGAGCGCATGGCGGTGAACAGCCCCATCCAAGGCTCTGCGGCGGACCTTATTAAAGTCGCCATGATCAATGTCCACAAGAAACTCCACGAAGCACTCCCGCACGTCAAGATGATCCTCCAAGTCCACGACGAATTGATCTTCGAAGTGCCGGATCATGATCTGGAAGAGACCAAGCGACTCGTGAAGCAGGAGATGGAAGCGGTAGGCACACAGCTGGGCCTTTCAGTGCCGCTTAAAGTGGACCTGGGCGTGGGCAAAAACTGGCGCGTGGCACATCCATAAAAACACAGAACGCAATGAGGTGAGATATGCAGAACATACGTCTTTCAATTGCTTGGTTCATCACTGGCGTGAGTCTCAGCACCGTAAGCTTCTTGCTTCTTATCGGACAACCATTCGCGGTGAAAGCGCAGGAGCCGAAACGATTTCAGTACCGAATCGTCGAAGTACTCCCCGACACGCAGAATATGCAAACCAAGTTGAATGAGTTCGGAGCCGGCGGCTGGGAGCTCGTGGCCGTCCCCATGGGGAGCATGACTGAGCCAAGGCTAATCTTTAAGAAGTGATGGCCTGCCGCTGGGACTCACGAAACGGAAGGGTTGGGTAGAACAGCTCGCCTTAACAAATCTTGGCTTCCGCAAAGGTTGGCACGTGTGATATCTGTAGCATCATAAGGCCAACCCGCGGCGCAGGGGCACATAGTTTGCGCCCTCTCCTTCATCTCATGGTGAAGCTGTGCGCGACACCCGCTTTAACTGGAAACGGTTTTGGCATCCAAGGGAAACAAGCCTCAATCTCTCCGATGGAGGCTACCTACCTGATCCAGATTCGACGACCGCAAGATTTGTTAATCCTCAGATTGTTCCTCTCTCGATAATCCATGAGCCAAAGGCACTCGTCTTACTGGGCGATCCTGGGATGGGCAAGTCAACCGTTCTCGCCGACGAAGAATTGCTGCTGAAATCCACACCACATGACCTAACTGATAGACATTTGTTCATCAACCTTCGGTCCTACCAGACCGAAACACGGTTAATTACCGATATCTTCGATAGCCCCATTCTCAAGGACTGGCTAACAGGTACACACATCCTATATTTGTTCATTGATAGCTTGGACGAGGGATTACTGTCCATCAAGGTTCTCGCTTCGCTCTTAGCAGACCACCTTAAGAGACTGCCGTCCGATCGAATAAGACTCCGAATAGCGTGTAGAACCATCGAATGGCCAAGCCTTCTTGAGGAGGAACTCGCAAAATGGTTGGGCCAGGAGGCGGTGCAGTATTACGTGCTGGCTCCCTTGAGAAAAGCCGATGTCGAAGAATCAGCCAGAGCCAGTGGTTTGAATGCCGACGCCTTCCTCGGCCAAATTGAGTCTTCGGGAGCGATTCCATTTGCGATAAAGCCCGTCACTTTGAAACTCTTGCTCATGCTTTCCCAAAAGCAGGGGAACCTTCCAACCTCACAGATTGAATTGTATTTGGCAGGATGTCGCGAGTTGGCTGCAGAGAAGAGTAAAAGTCGTATTGCTGCAAGAGAGGCTGGACAGTTAAGCCCTGATCAACGATTAGCCGTGGCTGCTCGCATTGCAGCCTGCATGGTTTTTGGCAATCGGGATGCGATCTATGCTGGCATAGATCTACCAGAGTCCTCTGATAAAGACATGCTTCTTCGTGATCTATCAGGAGGCTACGAAACAGATAACGGTGCGCGGTTCGCAATAACAGAAAAAAAGATTCAAGAGACACTCAACACAGCCCTATTTTCTACACGAGGACCCAATCGTATTGGTTGGGGGCATTGGACATATGCTGAATTTCTCGCTGCATGGCATCTCAAGAAACATGATGTCTCGGTCGCTCAGATCAAAAGCCTGATCGTTCATCCCGGTGATTCTAGCGAGAAATTTATTCCTCAATTGGGTGAGACAACCGCATGGCTGGCTGGAATGGTCCCAGAGATATTCGGGACCATCATACAGACTGAACCAGACCTGCTTTTAAGAAGCGCGGTTGCCACGGGAGATTCCCTACAGCGTGCGGCATTGGTCAAAGCGCTGTTGCAGTTTTATGACGAAGAGAAATCTTATGATCGTGACCGTAACCATTATAAGAATTTGTCTCACCCTGTAATAGCTAATCAACTTCGTCCCTATATCATTGATAAGACGAGAGGGGTGATTGTACGACGAGTAGCTATCGACATTGCCGAGTCCTGCAACGTCCAGAGTCTCAATGGGGATCTCTCAACGGTCGTTCTTGATCACTCCGACACTCTAGCGATTCGTGCCCAAGCAGCCTACGCAATCGGACGGATAGGGGATGACGCAGCAAGGAAAAGGATAAAGCCATTACTCACTAAAGAGATGCTCGATGACCAGCAAGACCAACTTAAAGGTAGCATTCTTCGAGCACTCTGGCCTTCTCATATCAGCGCTGCTGAGTTATTCCCGATCCTCACACCCCCGAAAAGTGAAGGGTTTATCGGTACCTACCGCGTGTTTTTGTCATCCAAGTTGGCACAGAGCATAACACCAGAGAATCTGATCCCTGCCCTCCAATTCGTTAGTAACCTGCCACAACCCCGACATGAGATGGATCGTTCTCTTGAGTCACTCATAGACGGCATTGTGATTACAGCATGGGAAAACTTGGCTGCACCTGGAGTGACTGACGCACTTGCTAAGGTTGTGGCCTCCAGACTAGAGCATCACGACGACCTGATAAAAGGCAGGCTCAACAAGACCGATCATCTCACCTTTTTACAAGATGAGAATAAGAGACGTCGGCTGCTTGAATCCGTTCTTTCGGTTGTTCCAGAGAGCCCTGATGGTGAAGGCACCTGGCTCTTATTCACTCACCCCCCAATTGTGCGATCAGAAGATTTCCACTGGCTCCTTTCATGGCTCGACCACAATCTGAAGACGGAGGTTCAGACTGTCGTGGCCGATCTTCTTCTCAGACTGTTCGATAGATCCCCTGAGCATTTAGACGCCATCCATGAAGCGAGCAAGAAGCACCCATTAGTTGCGGACAAGTTTAAATGGGTTTGGGAACCGGTAACTTTGGCCTCCCCGCAAGCTCAACAACTAAAGGCCCGGCATGAAAAAGAGGACGCATGGAGGAGGCAAAGAGATAGACCACCACTCAATCCATCTCCCGCTGAGAGATTAGAGAGCGCCATTCGGGAATGTGAGGACAAGAATCCATCTGCATGGTGGCGTGTTACTCGTGAGCTGACGCTGGAGCCGACCAGCACAGATTATGATCATGGTTTCGAATGGGACATAATGAAACTACCGGGGTGGCAGTCAGCCAATGAAATAACGCGAAAGAGAATCATTCGCGTAGCCGAGAACTATGTTCAAGCTGAAACTCCCACTACTCCAGATTGGCTTGGGACAGGCCAATGGAGCTGGCCCGTAATGTCGCAGTGGAGTGCTATTGCTTTAATCCAAAAAGTTGGCCCCATGGTTATGCAAAGCTTGTCCCTTCATCAGATGGCAAAGTGGTGTCCGATCATACTCGGCTTCCCATCTCCCAATGAAGATAGTGATCACACCGTTAAGGAAGCAGTACTCAGGCTCGCGTACCAAAAGACTCCACACGCCATACTCGATGTAGCGAAGGTCTTAATCGGCAAGGAAATTGAGAGGGGTGAGACCGTAGGCACTGCCACGGAATTGAACGCAGTCTGGGATGAGCAGATAGCGGATCTACTTCTCCAGTATGCCAAGAAAAGCGATATCAATCCAAAATCTCTGAGATCTTTGTTGAGTATATTGTTTTCGCACAACAACACTGACGCCTATTCTTTCGCCTTGTCCCTGATTCCCATACCGCCACCGGCAAATGAACCAGAGAGATCGCTGGCCATTGCTGCAGCAACCGCCTTGATGCTCGACACAAAGGATGTTGCCTGGTCGATCGTATGGCCGGCCATTCAATCAGATGAGGACTTCGGCAAA
This sequence comes from uncultured Nitrospira sp., assembly GCA_902500705.1. Lineage (GTDB taxonomy): Bacteria > Nitrospirota > Nitrospiria > Nitrospirales > Nitrospiraceae > Nitrospira_D. The sequence continues at coordinate 41,078 of CABVRR010000008.1, read as the reverse complement.
CAAGTTGTTCTGGGAATCAATCATGATTACGAGGCAATTGGGCGGCGACTCAATGAAGATCAACTCGCAGATCTTTACATCTGGCTCACTCGTCACTTTCACCCTCTCACGGATTCGGCTGGTAAAGCCGATGTGGTAAGTCCTCTTGACCGCGTAGAGATGTGGCGTAATGCCATTATTCAGCTTTTAATCCATCGGGGAACTTTTCGCGCATGTGAAGCGGTCAACCGTCTGCAGAGAGAGCTTCCCGGTCAGGATTGGCTCAAATGGGTGCTTGTAGACGCACAAACAGAGACTCGTCGGACTACATGGGACCCATCTCGGGCTCAAGATATTATTAAGCTCGCCGAGGACCATAAGTTGCATTTGGTTCAGAGTGGGGATCAGTTACTCCAAGTCCTGACTAAATCTTTGGAGAGGCTTCAGGCTAAGCTGCAAGGAGCAAGGCCATCGGCCCCATATCTCTGGGATAATGCTTCCAAGTTGGACGCTGAGCCCAAGGACGAAAACATGTTTTCTGACTACGTAGCAAACTTCCTTGAAGACGACTTGAAGCAGAAAGGTATTGTTCTGAATAGAGAGGTCCGCATACATAGAGGACAAAGAACTGATATTCAGGTCGATGCCATTACTCAGACTGCCCCAGAACAGCCGTATGATTCGATCACCGTCATTATCGAATGCAAAGGATGTTGGAATACCGAATTGCACAATGCGATGCGTGACCAATTAATAAACAGATATCTCAGAGATAACCACTGTCAGCATGGCCTCTACCTAGTGGGATGGTTCAACTGTGATGCCTGGTCTAAGCGCGATAGCCGGAGAAAACATGCCGAAAGGCTCTGTCCGAAGATCGATTCCACAAGGCAGATGCTAGCCACATCCGCAGCAGATCTTTCAAACGGCTCTACCAGAGTAAAGTCCGTCGTACTCGATGCATCCCTTCACTAGATTGCGTATCACATATGGGGCCTGGCATAGCCATTGACTTACAAGGAATATCTTCAACACTCAGACCGCTTTGAAGGCCTTTACCCTCACTTCTCTCAAACCCAGACCAGCAAAGGGAACTAGCTGACTGCCCTTCCCAGCTTTTTCGAAGCCCTCGCCCGCACAGTCCCGCGGGCTCTTCCGCCCGAAGCCTTTCGAACCGTAACCTCGACATCTTGACCAAGTAGCGAAAGGAAATGGACCAGGCGTTCAATCGAAAACCCAGCCATCTGGCCTGCAAGAAGTTTTGACACCTTGGCTTGGTCAATCTCTAATTGGGCCGCTGCCTCCGCTTGCTTCCACCCCCGCCCCTTGATTGTCTCTTGTAGCGCTTGAAGCAGACTACTTTTCAGAATCAGTTCAGCCGACTTTTCATCGGAAAACCCTAAATCACGAAACACATTCCCGCTACTTTTGGTTACTGCTGCGCGTGTCATAAGTTTTGTTCCTTCCTCCACTTTAACAAGTCGGCATATCGCCCCTTGCCTAGCTGGATATCCCCTTGGGATGTCTTTTGAGACCGTTTCGCAAACACATGGAGGACATAGACAGCCTCTTCAAACTTGGCGAGATAGAGCACACGATAGCCTCCACTTTCATCCCGTACTCGTATTTCGTTCACACCAGCCCCAACCGTTGGCATGGGCTTCCAATCGTCCGGCTCTTTGCCTTGCTGCACCTTGAAGAGCTGATGCCCTGCCGTTTCCCTAGCATCTTCAGGAAGTTCGCGCATCATTTCACGCGAAGACCCCACAAAATGTACCGGCTTCATTGCCTCATCCTATTGCTAATTGGATACGTATCATACATCCATACGATACATATATTATGCCAGAACTAGCATATCTACAAGAGGCCCGTCGATTCATGGGAAGCCCGGGTCAGTGTGGAAATGAACAGAGTCAAAATCACAGACTCTACCGTTGATCGATCAAACCCTTGCAAACGGCCAAAAAAGACCTCTTAATGAGCGGGGTTTCCATTCCGAGTCTCTCGACGCCTACGGAGCATCCACGAACTAAGTTGACTCGATCGTGACGCATTGGTAGCATTTGTCATGCGCCGAATGGCTGCTCTGCTGGTCGTCTTACTGCTCGTTCTTACCTTCAACGCGTACGCCTGTGTTCTGCCTCTGCAAACGGCCACTCAGATGGATTGTTCCTCAGGTACGGAGGATCAAGCGCGGCAGACGTGTGATGCTTTCCTTGAAATAGGACCCCAATCACAGCTTTCTATTACCCATGCTGTGAGCCTATTCACGTTTGAATGCGCAGTACCGAGCCAATTACCTGACACCTTCAAGACCATCGTTAAGCTGACACCACCGCCTCGCAATGCCATCTTTCCAATTCATCTCTCAATTCCAACTACCGTGATGAGGATTTGATACCCCCTTCGGGTTTCTGTGCACAACAGGACAGCGGACGCGAACAGTAATCCACAAAAGGGGGACTTATGTCTGATCAAAACACGATGGGCAGAAGATCATTTCTATCGTCCGGCGCATCGCTCGTCGCTGCAGGTGCTTCGTTCATGATCTTACCCAACGGGTATGCATCATCCGGCAGCGAGTCAGACCGGCAACCGTCGTTGGTCCAAGAAGGACATCACATGCACAAGGAGATGCAACAGTGTATTCAGCTCTGTCGAGACTGCCATGCGATGTGCATTCAAACCATCGCACATTGTTTGAAGCTTGGAGGGCGCCATGCGGCCCCCGAACATATTCGCTTACTGATGGACTGTGCACAGATGTGCACGACCACGGTTGATTACATGCTTCGGGAGTCCACGTTTCATGACCGAATATGCCGGCTCTGTTCCGAGCTGTGTACGCAGTGCGGAAAGGATTGTGCTCAGCAGACCGGAGACGATCAGATGGTCAAGCAGTGCATCGAGCTCTGTCGAACGTGTGCCGAATCTTGTGAGCGTATGGCGTCCAAAGTGGCAGCCTAGCTGATGAACGGCTAGGTCACTCGCACTGCGTCTGCGTGGGCTGTGGCGGTGCTACAGCCTGCGCAGATCAGGTCAATGCTGTACCGATGCATGGCCTCGATGGTGTCAATTTACGGCCCAAACATCATGGCGCGCAATGATCCATGATGAGCGGTACGGTGCTCAGTAGTCGTCGAACATTCGAAGCTGGTCCGGATGTGGGGTTCCTCGTCTCCACGTCAAAAGCGCGGGCAGTTTCTTGAGTTTGGCGGAAGGTGGGCTCGATGCCAGTAAGGCCTGCGCGGAGATCCATGGTCCGATCAGATCGAAGTGGGCCAGATCCTTTTCGCGAAGGTTCGAGCTCCACTCTGAAACAGGTTGCTTCCTCCTTCCCGCAACTCGACTCAGGTACCGCAACTGAAAAAACCACTCACCTGACAAGCTTGTCCCCGCCCGGTGAACAATGGCGATAAGACCCGACCGGTCGCCGGCTGTTTGCCGGAGATACGCACCGTGAGTTATCTCTTCACGATTTACCATGTATCCAATGGTTACATATCTGCACGTTAAAGGTCAAGCGCGCGTGCTACCGGAGGGAGTACCTCGCATCATTAACAATGTGGGCACGTAAACCTCTGGCGGCAGCGGCTGAATTCTTGACTCGCTGTCGGACTGAGCCTAGGTTGCTCCCATGAAGAAAGTCTTCGTTTCTCATCACTTATTCGAAGTTGAAATGTGCAAGGAGCGCCTTGAGCAAGCTGAGATCCCCTGCACGATCAAGAATCAGCGTTCTTCCAGCCTTGCCGGTGAGATTCCGTTTACTGAGGTGTTTCCTGAACTGTGGGTGCTCCAAGATGAAGACCACGATCGAGCTCACCAACTACTGAAAGACGAATCTGAATTGCTTGGATCGAACCACGGCTCCTGGATCTGCGCGGGATGTGGCGAGCGTCACGAAGGCCAGTTTAGCGTCTGCTGGAAGTGCGGACAGGACAAATCGTTGTCGTGATGTTACCTCCCTGCTATCCGGTCACTTTTTCCCGCACACAAATTTCCAAACCGATTGCGCCATCGTCTCTCGAGGGATTGGGGCCCAGTGTGACTCACCTGATTTCTTGTAGATCGAGTGACCGGCTCCCATATTCCCGGCAAACCGCTCAATCGCCACAAGGCGAAAGCGTTTTTGAGAACAGTCGTGTTCCTCCTGGGCACGAGTGGAGAGGAACGTGCTGAATCCTCTGGTCTGAGCCGTCTTGAGATCATCCAAGACCCAGACGCTGACCACCTCACCGTTCCGGCTGATGCTGTCTGAATCAACATAGACCTTCGCCTTGTCGTTGCCGTCGACCAACAACCACTCCGCAAACACAGGAGCATCGTTTAAGAAGAAGACGAGGAGCAGCAGGCAGGGGAAAGAAGGAAATGTATGCGTGGATGACATGGCATCGCCGCGGTCACGAAACATTCTTTATGGTTGCTTCGGATCGCCCAATTTCTTGGTTATGCAGGTGTTGAACGCCATGCGCTGATGATAGGACGTCCAAAACCACTTGTACTTATTCACCTGATCCAGCTCGCCCACATAATCATTGCAACGCTTCGCCTCCACCTCTCCGGCTTCCAGGGGCGCAGTCATCACCCACGCTCCGATCCCGATCACGAGAAAAAACAGCGTTACGCCGCCAACAAGCATCACGATTGCTTTTGTATTCATGCATCCCTCTATCGATTCGTGTTCACCCAATACCTGATTCTTATGTGACTGGTGCCGGAGACCGGGATCGAACCGGTACGGACCTTTTGAGTCCGAGGGATTTTAAGTCCCTTGCGTCTGCCTATTCCGCCACTCCGGCAAGCGTGGCGGATTTTAGCATAGCAAGGATGGTCAACCACCACTTTTCTCATGCCTTCAGAACGCAATGACTGAAGCCGGTCTTCCGGTAAAATCTTCCGGAAATCGCTTGTCCTGTTGCGCTACAATGCTAAAAAACGATTGGGCGGATGTGATGCACGAGCCATGAGGCAAGGTGAGCAGCTGAGAACGTACGTTTCCGTCTTCTTCGTCGGTGTTTGTGCGTTCATGGCGGCACTGCCGTCTATGGCGGCCGCCCAGGAGGCGGTGCTCGACATTCTCCCGCTCCGTCCCTTGAACTTCGATATCTCCTTTAACCAACGCACCTTCGCTCCAAAGGCGAGGGTCATCGCCGCGCAAGTAGGGATTACGGCCCTGCGATATGGACCGTTGGAAGTGCGAACGGTCTATCAGTATTACAGTCACCACACACCGAATTTTGTCACCGACCAACACTCGCTGTTCTTGAATCCTCGCTGGAACAACTTTATCGATGTCTTAGACTTTCCTAAGTCGTGGCCGCTCAATCGAGTCATTCGGCACGTGCTCTTCGGGCCGCTCGAAGATCGCGCGGTGCCCTATGTCGGTGCCTTGATCGGCGGAACTCTTCCCGGTCGAGACCCCGATTCTCCGGGATATCTCTACGGCGGACAAGTGGGCGTGCGATTCCCAATTGCCCGCGGGCTTTCCGTCGACATGGGACTGCAATACACAAGGT
>CABVRR010000008.1:29828-35480 GCA_902500705.1 uncultured Nitrospira sp. | reverse complement strand
CGATTCCCAATTGCCCGCGGGCTTTCCGTCGACATGGGACTGCAATACACAAGGTTTGAGGTCGACTTTAAAGGCCTCTCCGATCTGTCACAACAATGGCTCTTCACGATCGGGATTCGATTATAATCGGATGCGCATCATGAGGTGGGTCAGACGAATGGGACAAGTTGTCGGCTTCTGCGACAGAAGAACGCCCGCCGGATGGTGGCACCGATCCGCACTATTGCTGGTGATCGTTCTTATGCAAGGATGCGGGCTCGTCTATGACGCGGTCACGGCCATCCATCCCTTGAATCGCGATGAGCTATCGGCAATCTGCGCGCGAGGTCGACTGCGTGTCGGGATCTCGGTCGAACCGTTCCGCCCGTTTGTCTTTCATGCCATGTACACCGATGCGGGAATTCGAGTCACGGGCTTCGATATCGAACTGATTCGAGAAGTGGCCGAGGCCCTCACCGCTCATTGCCACAGCCCAACCCCCATCGTTCCGACTCTACACGTTATCCGTTTCCCCGAACTGTTCATCAAAATGAACGAAGGGCAACTCGATCTCTTTGTTTCGTCCGTGAACGGGACCGTCCCCGGTTCAAGACCGAACGGCTTGTGGTTTTCGGCTCCGTATCTTCATGACGACGGCATTGCGGCCATTATTCAAACACCCGACGTGGCGGAGCGTGTGTGGGCACAGTTTCGAAAACAGAATGGGAACGTCAATACGCTTACGGCCGTCCAGGAGGGGCTTTCCAATTTGACCGTCGCGGTCCAAAAGGGACGCCCTGCGCACCTGTATGCCCAAGCCAATCTGAAGCAAGTCCGCCTGCTGATTTGCGATTCCCTCCCAGCCGCGGTCGAGATGAAGGACCCTCCTGCCGATGTTATTCTCTCGGACCACTCCATTCTCAATTACGTGACAAAGCGGGTCTGGCAAGAGTGGCACATGCTGACACGACTCGACGGGTCTCCGTTACTGTTGACGCACGATGCGCTGTCGATCGTCACGAGCGAAGGACACAGGCGGTTACAGTGGTTCTTGAACAACTTGCTCTTTCATTTGGAAGAGTCGGGACGATTGACCTATATGCGTCGCCGTTGGATCGACGCCGAGTACGCACCCACTCGACGGGCGACAACCGAGGGGCTCCCCCTTGAGATCACTCAAGTTCCAGATCATTACGATCAAGGCCAGTGTCGTCCAGCGGAAGAACTATGAGGAGGCAAAAATAGCCACGATGCCACGCTCCAAATTTTTCGCATCCCTGGGATTGATCCTTGCCCTCTTCTGGTCACAGGTTGCTTGGGCACAAATCTCCCATGAAGAAACTGAACGAACCGCGGAACTCTTGGGGACGTTCCTCAATGCCGGGCGGGCCATCGTCGAGCGAAACCAGCTACTGATCAACGACCCACGGAGGGGCAACAAGGAGTTCACACCCGCCGTGTTTGAGCAACAGGTTCTCGACGAGTTTTTTCATCAGACGCACATCGATTTACGCACATCTCCCGTCTCAGTACCTGCGGCGACGAAAGAGTTGCTGACCCTCTTGCTGCTTGCCAGTAAAGACGTGGTGGCAGACGCTCAGTTCGTCATCAATCAACGGGGGATCGGCTACAAGAATTTCGTCCCGGCTACATTCGGCAGCCAGGCGGCACGAAAGTTCTCGAAGCGATCGAAGGTGACGATCAGGCAGACCACGCTCGATCCGAGAAACTTACAGAATGCTCCGGATCCGTACGAAGAAGCCGCGCTGAGACGTCTGACAACAGCGCCGGTTTCGACGACTCCGATCGTCGAGTGGCTTGATGATGGGAAGCTCCTACGAACCTTGATGCCGATCTATTATTCTGACGATTGCCTCACCTGTCATGGGGATCCCAAAGGCATCCTCGACATTTCCGGCTATCCACGAGAAGGGGCTCAGGTGGGAGAACTGGCCGGGGCCATCAGCATTCAGATCCCCTCGGACCACCGGTAGCAGCCAGCCCGTGCCGACGGAGGAGCGCAACGGGGTGATCTGCTACCGATGATCGTCGAGAAGGTTAGTTCAACACTGCCGTGAGTTGCGGCCGTTCCTCTCCACAACTCTTCTCTTTTACCGGCTTGCGGTTCAACGCTTCTTCCACGCCCGACTTAACGGCTCGACCCCACCGGCTGGTCTGCACCTGCGCCTTCTTGGCGTAGCGACTGATGCTTCGTCGAGTTTCGACACCGGTCTGTGGAGCAAAAATGAGCCCAAGTCCTGCTCCAATGACCGCCCCACCGGCGATAAATGCTGCTGCCTTGGCAACCTGCTTCCCCTGCTCCGACATGGTGAACCTCCTCCTGATGGTGAATGAGCCGAAAAATCTGTTAGGAACTCTTCCTATTGCTGTGATTCTTTCAGCATGCTCTGTGCCAGGATCAGAATGTTCGCTGAAGAGTCGATTCCCTCGAAAAATCGCAGGAGGCGTTTTTTGGCACTGCGGAGTGACTATTTTTTGGTCTCTTTTTCTCAACAGCCTGTACCAAATCCGTTTCAGAAAACCCACACATCAGACTCAACCATGCCAGCAAGTCAGCCATAGAAGCCGATTCAATAGGATTCGAACTTGAGTCGCTTCTCATCTTCGGCGTGCTTGCATTGATTGGCGAGCCTCCGTATGATCCACCGGCAAGTTTTGCCGGAGGTTACGAAGTGTGGTGCAGATGATCCTAGGCTTGTATACTCCTCCCGTTCTGAACACCCTCTCACGAGTGACTATGTTGGAAGTACCGTAATGGGACCCCAAGCCGCTATTCCCTATCCAAATATCGACCCGGTCCTCGTCGCACTCGGCCCCATTCAACTTCGGTGGTACGGGTTGATGTACTTGATCGGTCTGACTGCCGCGTACTTCCTGATTCAGCACAATGTCGCTCGTAAAGAGTTGGGAATCAGGAAGGATCAGATCTACGATATGGTGGTCTATGCGGCGTTTGGAGTATTTCTCGGTGGGCGAATCGGGTACACGCTCTTTTACAATTTTTCCTATTACATCCAGAACCCGTTGAAACTACTCGCCGTCTGGGAAGGCGGCATGTCCTTCCACGGCGGGCTCCTCGGAACCATCATCGCGTTGATCTGGTTCAGCCGAAAACAAGGGATTCCTGCTTATACAATCGCGGACTTAGCGGCTTGCGTCACACCGATCGGCTTAGGGTTCGGCCGGATCGGAAATTTTATCAACGGGGAACTCTTCGGCCGGCCGACCGATGTGGATTGGTGTATGGTCTTTCCGGCTGGTGGTCCTGCTTGTCGCCATCCTTCGCAGCTCTATGAGGCAACGCTGGAAGGCCTTATCTTGTTCACAGCCCTATGGTGGATTGATCGCCGTCCGACCCCGCCCGGCACGATATTCTGGAGTTTTATCACCGGGTACGGTATCAGCCGGTTGATCGTTGAGCTGTTCCGTGAGCCGGATCAACATCTCGGCTTTATCGTTGGATCGGTGACGATGGGTCAGATTCTCTCCATCCCCATGGTCCTGCTAGGCCTGACCATGATTATCATAGGCTACCAACGGACAAAACCAACAGCTGTACAAGCCTGAATTTCCTGCGCCTGAGTGAAGCCACCCCATTCCACAGCACATGGCCTCAATACGGCATATCGTCATCGTCTAGTCCGACGTGGTGTCCCAGTTCGTGCACGACGGTGTCGTAGACTTCCTGCACCACTTCTTCCGCTGTCTCGCAAAGTCGAAGGATGGGACCACGATAGATGGAAATCCTTGGCGGGCCTTCGCCGCCTGATCTGAAAAACGAATCATCAGCCAGCGACTGCCCTTGGTAGAGGCCAAGGACCTCCTCTTCACCGACCATCTCCAAGTCGCGTAACACCTCCTCAGGTGGCTCTTCTTCTACGATAACCGCAATAGAATTCATGAGTTTGGCGTAGGGAGGCGGCAAATTGGCGATAGCCTGTTGAACCAGTTGGGCAAAAGCCTCGGAAGAAATCTGCGATTGCTTCGTCATGATTAGAGATCCGATATCTACAACTCAACAGCGGTACTACACTCAAGAAACAGACAGTGGAACCGAACCGATTCAATCTTGAGGCTGTGTCGGACTGCGGCCTTATAAACTTCCCCCTGAGGTCGATACTGTTCCGCGCGAGCGACTGCCTGATCGGCCGAAACGGCATCCGTCTTATAGTCCGCGATCCACAGCGCTCCGTCGAAGCGATAGACGAGGTCGATAACGCCTTCCATCACCTGTCGAGCGCCCCAGGGCATGATAAACGGCACTTCACGGCCCAGGATCTCGGCCGACCGAAGTCGATCATACAGGTCAGATCGGACGAACGTCGTGAACAAGCCTCGAAGCGACTTCTGGAGGTCCGGAAGCCAGGCCTGCTGGCCCTTCTGAATCACCCCTCGTGAAATTGGATCGATGTGCTCTAACAGTTGGCCTGCGTCTCCTGCAAAATCATGCTCTTGGAGAATCCGATGCGCAGCAATACCGACAAGCCGACTGATTTCTGGATCTGAACCTAACCGATTTCCCTTAGATGGTCGTACCATCCCCTGTCGAGCCATGGTTGTCGGAGTGAACTGTCGCTCAGTTGCACAAGCAGCAATCCACCGTTCTTTTCGTCCATCCCATAATTGAACAATTGTCGACGGATCGATAGCCGATACACTGTCATGACCAGCCGGCACCCGCCGCTGCCAGGTGCGATTCGGCGCCGGCACGACCTGGTGAGGAATGACGCTGGTGCCGATCTGCAGCGATTCTGTGTTGACCTCTCCCACCGTACCTTGACCAATCTCTTGCAGCCAGTCGAGCGTGGACTCCCCCACCGAGCGCTCCACTTTCCCGCCGGAGAGCACGAGGAGGTCTTTCGCCCTCGTCATGCCGACATACAACACGCGCCGTCTCTCGGCCTCTTCCCGCAGGGCAAATTTTTCCCGCGCCAAGACTGCCCCCAACGTCCGCTGCTCCCCGAGCGAGAGACCATAGGTTCCGCTCGACCAATCATGGACGACATGAGGCCTGTCCCGCTCTCTCCCGCTCCCCTGGTGCAGACCCGGCAACAGGACCACAGGAAACTCCAACCCCTTCGCCTTATGAATCGTCAAGATCTGTACGGCATCGGACGAGGCTTCAGCCAAGGGACTCTCTGCTTCTTCCGGCTGTTCGTCTATTCGCTCAACCATCAGCTCAGCGAAACCACTGAGTGTCAGATGGGGGCGATCCGAGAGCGCCGCTGCTGTCTGCTTGACTTTGAGAAGATTGGCGACCGCCTGTTCACTGTGAAGGGATGCGGCGGCGATCTCTAACATCGGAAGTCGATCAAAGATCAGTTGGATCGCATCCGCCAGGGGAAGCGCTGGAACTTCTCGATGCAACCGGGCTAATTGCCCATACAACCGACGTACTGGCTCTGCGCGCGGATGCTCACCCTGAGGCTCAGACAAATAGTCCGAGAGACCAGCCTCATAGCACTCAAATACCTCTCGATCCGTTAATCCCCCGAGCGGCGAACGCAACAGCCCGGTCAAGGCGATCTGATCATGCGGATGGTCGAGGACTCGCACGACATTGACAAGGTCGATGACCTCCTGACGCCGGTAAAAGTGTTTCTCGCCCTCAATCACATAGGGAATATCGTAGCGCCTGAGCGCATCCAGATA
>CABVRR010000008.1:0-29728 GCA_902500705.1 uncultured Nitrospira sp. | reverse complement strand
CCAGCAGCGCCCGATAGTCTCGTTTGATGCGTTCTCGAACCTGTGGATGCTCATGAAGCAACGTTCGAGCCCTGGCCAGAAGTCCGTCGAAGGGCAACCAGCCTTTATTCGAGAAAGACGAACGGATTTCGGATACCAGCGGAGAGACCAGTGCCAATAGATCAGCAAAGTAGGCATGATTAATCGCCAGCATGTCTTTGGCCGTCTTGATCAACGTGCTCGCGTCGCGATAGTCTCCCTCATCCCATCCACTCACCGCCTTGGAATCCAGTTTTTTCTCCAGCCATTCCCGATCAGCAGGCGAGACCGATCCCAATGCACCAACCCCGTGCTGAAGCAACGATGCTGTCACGGCAACCGTGGCGTGCAGCATCTGTTCGATCTTGCGACGCTTGACTCGGTCGTACCGATCCAACAACGTCTGCGCGCGATCTCTTATCGTATCGATCCATTGCTGTTCCGACGGAACGAGCCGATCTCGTGTCACGTGCGACGAAACGGCCTCCAGATCGATCAACTCGTTACAGAGCGAATGCGTGATCCGCCGGAGTTCCTCGACCGTCGTTTTTTCCAGCAACCGTCGCCATCGTTGATGATCGGCTCCCTCCCGGCTTAATTCACGGGCAATCCAGAGATCCCAGATTTGAGAAAAATGCTCTTCGAACCGCGTTCCATCGTCTTCTTGAAAGTCAGGATCGACCCCGCTTTCCAGCGGATGCAGCCGAAGCAGATGCGCCGCGAAACTATGCAGCGTCCCGATTTGCGCTTTCTCGATATCGTTGAGGCCGGCGCGAGCTCGCGCCGCGAGCTCGGCCCTCGTCAGCCCATACCTGGTCTGTAGATCGTGGATGGACACCGCTCCGCCGTCCGACGCGCTGTTCCCATCCGCACGGAGATCGGCCAATGATCCCAGCCGTTCCCGCAAACGCACTTTCATCTCCGTCGCCGCCTTGTTCGTGAACGTCAAGGCGACCACCTGCGTGATCGCGACTGGGTGAGGCTCTTTCATCAGCAAGTGCACCAACCGATTGACCAACAGGGTCGTCTTCCCGGTTCCCGCGCCGGCTACGACGACGACGTTCCGATCGAATGTCGTCTCGGCTGCGTCCCGAGCGTCACGATCCGGCATCTGGTGCGCGTTACTCATCGTCGACCTTAATCTTGCGCAGGGATCGGAGTTCTCTGGCTTGAACGGCACGATAGGATCGCCACCACGACAACTGGTGTTCTCTCCGGCACGCCACGCGGTAGTCGCAGGTTTGGCAATATTGATTGTCCGGCAGGATAAAAAATTGGCCCGCCTCCAGACCCGCCACTAATCGATCTATTGTCTGTTGAAGTACGGCGCCACCGTCTCCCGACCAGGCACGCTGGTCGAAGAGTGACCGGTCGATCGGCGTCGGCCAGTTGGGCGCCACAAAGAGAAATTGCACTGCATCGATTGGGCCCAGCTCGGAAAGATCCATCCGTGCGTAGAGCGGTGGTTGCAACCTGGAACCTCGGACCGCCGATTGCCGGAGATTTCGGTCCTCCGGTTTCATCGATGCACCGGACTTATACTTATAATCGACAACTCGAAGGACCCCGCTGTCTCGGTGCCGATCAAGGCGGTCGATGCGCCCTCTGATTTTCATGACAACCGACTCACCTTGAACCTCAACCGATATCGTACCGGTTGCATCCTTCTCGAAAGCAATAGGTTGATAGGGCTCATCGGCATAAGCCGCCTGATCGAACAGGGCAGTTGCCTCGACCAAGGCGATGGCGTGTTCTTTCGCCAGCTCCCACAAGAGAAAATGTCCAGGAGGATGCTCCCGCTCACACTCTATTGCCGCAGAGGCCACAGCCTCTTCAGCTGCTCGATCCAGGGTCTCGGCAGGCCGTGGGACGAGCGGCCAGTCCTTCATGACCAGCGACTCATAACAGTGACGAAGCGCGGCATGTACCAACGTACCGAGGATCAGTGCATCCGGCTCGTGACTGTTTGTGAGACGAACCGGATCGAGACGAAGCACATCAGCGGCAAAATACTGAAAGGGACAGCGCGCATAGCGTTCTAATGGTGTAGGCGCCACTCCTCGCTCCATCACGCGAGACCAATGGGCAGAAAGGCGGCCGGTCAACCCGTCAAACGCGGTCAGGGATGGGTCATCCTGCTCGATATGCTCCAACGCCGCAGCGGCATGGTTGAACAGATCCGCATCCTGACCGACTGACTGCAAGAGTATCGTGGGATTCTGTCCCTGCATGGCCATCCAACAGGCCAGTTCCCGGGGGGGAAGAAAAAAGCGTATGGCCGGACGTCGAGCAACCTGCTCCGTGAGCCGACGCGGAATGATGTCGATCGGGTCATCCGAGCTGTGCGGCTGCCCAATATCCTGAGTAAAATAAGGCGACGCCGCCGACAGTCGCCCATTATTGTCGGCACGTTGATATGAGAGATACAGCCGGTGCGTAGCCGCCTGACGGAGTAGCGTAAACAACAGCGCTTCTTCGTCATAACCGGTCAGCTTCTCGTCGATCTTAAATCCGAGCGTGGCCGCGAGCACTCGTCGGTGACGATCCCGCAGAAACGGATCTTCGCGGATGTAGCGCGGAAACACTTTTTCATTCAGCCCGAGTAGGAACAGGGCCTTGAACGGAAGGCCGCGTGCCGCCATCGCATCGAGCACGGTGACGCCTGTCTCCGCGCCACGACCCACCGGAACGGACATACGTTCCAGCGCATGGCTCAACAACTCGACGAACTCCGCCCACGTCAATTCCTCGCCGATGGCATCGAGCTCGCGAAGCGTCACCCAGACCTGATCAATCGCCGACCACGTTGCAGCCAATCGAAGCGTCTGAGGATCGCCCTGCCCGAGAACCTCAGGTTCCGGACGACGAAGATGACCTGCCACCACATGCTCCAAGGCATCGACCAACTGCCCTACTGTCCCGCCTGTCGGCAAGGTTCCGCAGGCGTCGATCAGCGTCTCGACCCTACTCCAGCACGACGCGACGACCTCCGGCGAGATATTCAGGCCAAGTCCCGACATCGCGTCATCATCGTCTCCGTTCAGCGTGAGCGCCGACCGGCTGACTTGCTTCAGCCGTTCCCATTCCTCACGGCCTCGCGTGATACGAAGCGCGGACACCGCCATCTTCCACTGCTCAGGTCGATACGACTCCGGCTCCGCTTCATCGACGGCAGCTCCGTACAAAGGCGACGAAATAATGTCGAGCATCGGCGTTCGGTAAAAATCATTCGTCGGTAACGAGGCCACTTGGAGAATGGTTTTGCACAGCGGTTCATGGGTCAGAGGGCGGGACGCGTTCGTCATGAAAGGGATGCAATGGCGATCGAAGACCTCTTGCAAGATTGAGCCATAGGGTGCCAGTGTCCTGGCCACAACCCCGATCTCATCGAAGTGGTAGCCGTTCGTCTCGACCAGATCGAGAATGGCGCGACAGGTGGACGCGAGTTCTTCCTCCGGACCGATCACGTTGACCAGGGACACCGCCACAGAGTCATGTGCTTGCGAGGGAGGTGGGGAAAGTGTGATGAACGAATCCGATGTTCTCACCAACGGTTGAATGTATCGGTCGAAAAACCGCTGTGCGAAGCCGAATGACGTCTTCTCCTCCAGAGGGAAGAAGAGCGTCGTCGGAACCGCGACACTCACCGCTTCGAGCAACGACAGCTGCACCTGCGTCAAGTCGTAAAATCCGTAGTAAAAGATCTGCTTGAACGTCGCAAGCACACGCGACGCTGGCACGAATGAGAGGAGGGATTCCGTCAGATCATCGACGGTGCCGACCTCCAGCGTCTTACCCACCTCCTGAACTGCGGCATGCAGCGAGAACAGTGCCTGGAGTTGGTCGGCATCTTCCTGATCAAAATAGCCTTCTGTGACGCCACGGATTGCGGCAGACGGATCGACGCCGGCATCTTTCAAATCTCGAACTGTGGACCACAAGGCCCCCCATGTCCCGGACGCATGTCCGATCCGTTGAAGCGCGGTCAGGCCGGGCAATCGAGTACGAACCAGATAACGAACCAACTGTTCGAAGAACAGGTCGTCGACGACATGCGTGCAGACAGCCTGACTGGAACCTTGAACCTCGTCGGCAAGGCGGAGCGCCAGCTGGTGAAACGTGAGCACCTGCACGTTGAGCCACGAGCACTGTCGCTCAAAACCCAACAGGCGTTTGATTCGATCGACAAGCGTCTTCGAAGGGACAAGAATCGCAATGGGCGAGAACGGATCGTCGATTTTCTCGCGATGGAGATGATCGACGAGCGAGGATTCGAGTGTCGGATGCAATCGACCGGTGATGACCCGCAACATGGCGGGCTATTCTACGCTACCCGGTCTCCGGCCCCAAGAGCTCTCCGTTGCAATCAACACAGGCCCAGTCGCCGTCGATAAATCCCATGGGATCGCCACAGATAGGGCAATCCGGAGGAGGACCTTTATCGATGCGTGGGAGATCCGGCAGTTCAAAGTCGTCTTCGTCCATGTCCGCTCTACCCTTCTTCCCGCTGTTTGATCTTAAGTTGAATCGCTTTTTCTGCGCTTTCCCTGCTCGGCACACCGACAAACGTCAGACGCCCGTCGATGATCGTCGCAGGCACGGCACGAACCGCATGGCGATCCGCCAACTCTTGACCGTCTTTTGTGGTGATATCCACTTCCCGATACGAGAAGCTATATTTCACCCGTAATTGCTTCCAGAGACTCTTCGCGGAAGGACAGGCTCCGCAACTGGGTGACACGAGTAAGGTAATGTTTGGCATCTTGCTCCCGCAACTTGCTTTAACTGTTCCGACGATCAGATCTTAGCACCGGCTGAAAACAGGGCGCAAGGATGGTCCTGTCGTCTTTTATCAACTCTGACCGCTGGAAAGTCTGGCATTGAAAGCGTATGGTATCGAGGCATGGTGAGACAATTTTCCCTTACCCTCCTGTACGCAACCACCCTACTCGTCTCCTGGCATACGACAGCATGGGCTGAGCCGGTTCAAGAAGAAACTAGGAACCTGCGTGTGCTCACATACAACCTGCTGCACGACGGGGCGGGGTCAGGATTTTTTGAGAGCGGCACCCACCTCCAAGAGCGTCTTGAGATCACCATTCAGGAATTAAAGCGATTGCAGCCCGATATCATTGCGCTGCAAGAAGCGTCCGTCAGCCGGAGACATGGCAATGTGCCGCAACAGATCGCGGACGCACTCGGATATCAAATGGTGTTCGAACCCGCGACTCAACATATCTTCGGCATTGGCTTCTTGGACCGGCTGATTACCTCAGCGATCGGCTTTAAAGAGGGACCGGCCATTCTGAGCCGCTACCCGATCATCGCCTCGGAAATCTACGACCTGCCTCGCTGCCAACAACGTCTGGATCCCCGCATTCTCTTACGGGCTGAAATCAAAGCCGCCGACGGATCGATTCAGGTCTTTTCCGCGCATACCTCGAAAGGAGATGACTGCCAGCTCCAGCGAGTCGGTGAACTCGTCCGTGAACATCGAGGAACAGGACGAGCGATCCTGATGGGCGACTTGAACACCGGAGAACAGTCTCCCGTCCTCACCGGATGGCTGAAAGATTCTGGATTTGTCGATGTCTTCCGAGTTGCAAACCCCGGCGTCTCCGGAGGAACCGTCTGGCAAAACATCGACGTCGAATGGCCCACCGCCGATCGTCGTGTCGATTTTATTTTCTTGCTGAATGGAGAGGCCGGCACGAGTCCTGTCGTCCATTCCAGCCACCTGGCTTTTGACCAGCCCGGACATCTTCCCAACGGCGATGCACTCTGGCCCTCAGATCATCGCGGCGTGCTGGCAGACATTGAATTCGTACAGGTTGCCGACACGCCGATATCGACGACCATCAGTCGAGCTCTTCCTGCAAAATAGGTTTCACCGAGCCTCACACAAGGGAGACAATCAAGACAGATGAGCGCAATTCGAGCGTTTAGGATGACCGCCTTGGCCGAGGGCAGTTCATTTCTCTTGTTGCTGTTCGTGGCGATGCCGATGAAATACCTGATGGGCATACCAAGGGTAGTGACCGTCGTAGGGGCGATTCACGGAGTCTTGTTCCTGCTCTATATCGGGCAATTGGCTAAGCTGCACACTAAACACCAATGGGACAACAAGTTCTCGCTCTTTGCCTTTATGGCATCTCTTCTCCCGTTCGGACCATTCCTGTTCGACAAGCGTCTCCGTGAGAAAGAAGCCATCATCGACTGATCAGCCACCCTGTACACCCTCACCGTTTCTCGTCATACCTTCATTTTCACCAACGCTCTGGTAGGGTGACTCGGTTTTGAAGCTGCTCCACCGTCGCCTGCTCTATGCAACTTTCTATGCCGGCAATCAACTCCGGATAGCGAATGCTTATTGAAGAGTCAGGATGCAGCAGAGGAATCTAAGACGAATTGCAGTAGTACCACTTGCTCGATACGCACCCCGCTGAAAACTAGCCTCGATTGTCCTTTGTTGGCAAATAGACTGTATCAAATCAGATGCTCAGCGTATCGAAACCGATACGTCTGATGATGTGCTTGCGGACGGAACGAGAGGGCTTTCTATAGTTTGTACGGATAGCTATGCAAATTCAGCTTGGGCATAAGAGTTGCTGTCTCTGACATTAATGCGAAGGTTCTTTGCTTGCTTACCATTTGGCCATGACCACCAAGACTACGCAAAGCGATAACATGGAGCCCTCAAATGCGAATGGTCGTACACGACCTCCTCTCTTTTTTATCGTTGCCCTAGTCCTCACGATTGTCCCTCTGGGGCTATGTTGGATGTTATACGAGCACCATACTTCAGAGCGACGCTCCTACTTGATGGAGCGAAATTTTCGGTATCTCGCTCACCGTGGCGATTACCTCCATGACACGATCCGTCAATACGAGAAGCTCTTTCAGTCAATCGACGGAGCAGCATTCGCCTTAGTGGACCAAGGAGATGCTGAAACTAAAGAGAGTGATTCATCAGTTTGCGAAGGGCCATCCAATATGACAGGGCAAGATGGTCTTGTCCCACCGCCGAAATGGCTAGTGAAACAACTCTGCCAGCTTCCTCATGTGAAACGTGTGGTCATCACCCACCCGAAGACGGAAGAGGTACGCACACCGGCTCCATTTGGCATTCGTGCCCGATTGAGTGCTGACGCCCTCGTATTGGACTATCATTATGCCGGTTGGAGAAAGGGACTTGAGCATTTCCCATGGACAATCAGCGCCTATCTTGATCTAGGGTCAATCCTACATGCCCTTCCGGTTGAGGAACTATTCAGTTACCTTCTGCTCGCTGACGCATCGGGGAAGGTATTCCACCAGAGCTCGTCGGCTCTGCGACCATCCGAATTCATCTTTTCGAACGTCCCGGTATTGCCAAGTAAATCCGTGCCCAAAGAGAAAAGTGAGGAAGCGCCTGCTGCCACACCGCCGTTTTTTGGAAATTTCCAGGTCGGTGATACGGAACACCTGCTCATCGGGCAGGGAGGTCGTTGGCCTCACAGCCAAGGAAATACGGACAGATCATCCTCGAACGTCTACTACGACTTCCTGGTTGTGGGTATCGTGCCCGCCCACGACTTCACCGTTGAAGCGACGTCAATCCCAACCTCATATCTTTTCACCACCGTCGGACTTATTCTGATGGCAACTCTGAGCCTTCCTTATCTGAGGCTCAGGCATATGCGCTCCTCCGATGCATTGTCCCGGAGAGATGTGCTCACCCTCCTCTATTGTACTGCTCTCTGGGTTGGTGCGGCGACGTTCGTGGTCGTCACCCTCAATACTTTGCACCATACAGAGACCGCATCTGAATCGACCCTTGAAACAACTGCCAAGACAATTAATGCCGACTTCACAGATGAGTTTGAGCGTGCCCATAACCAGTTGAAGGAACTCGACAATCTATGTCGACAGAAATGTGTGACGGAAGGGAAGGTGAAGGGAAATGGCAAGCTCTGGTCACAAGGCCTCACCATCGCTTCGGATGAGTCCATCGAAAATGGGCATTCGTACCGGCTAAAGCTCCGGGAGTCATCGACAACCAGTGCCATACCCTTCACCTTCTATGAACTCTCGAAGGTACTGTGGATCGATGCACAAGGATGGAAGAGAGTGGATTGGGCATGGAAGCCGTCGAACCGACGGGTTCGTTTAGATGAACGAGAGTACTTCAAGGCCATTGAGAGCGATAAACCATTCTGGATACAGTCTATTCGTTCATGGACCACTGGCGATAACTTCGCCATCATCTCGACTCGCAGTAGTGTGTCAGTCAATGGAAAAGATCGCTTTGTCGTCGCACTTGAAGGGAAACTGCCTTCGGTCATGGATCGCGCCGTGCCGCCAGGGATGGGGTTCGCGCTGATCGATGAACATGGAGCCGTACAGTTCCATTCGGACTCTCATCGCAATGGCCGTGAAAACTTCCTCCTCGAAACCGATCGGAACGAGAAATTACAAGCCTCCTTGTGGACAAGGCAACCGATGCATTTCTCTGGTCAGTACTGGGGGAAAGAGCGCCGATTTTACATCGAACCAGTTTCCTGGAAGTCAACAGACCGACCCGACGCATTCAACAATGAATTGTCCCCGAATTGGTTCCTTGTTGTGTACCTGGATCAGGTACTCATTGATACGCCTCTACTCGAAGCAGGGTTTTTCGCCGTCAGCATTTTTGTCCTCTATGCCGCCTTGATTCTAGGACTTGGACTATTCTGGTCACTCATCAATCGCCTTCTACAACCAGAAAATGAACGTCTTCTTTGGCCACACAGAAATTATACGCATTCTTATCTTACCGTGGGCATTTTGAATGTTGTTCTGCTTGGTCTCTATGGGGTAATACAATTCTACCTACTTCCAACAGTCGGAACATCTACAGATTTGTTCGCTCTCGTTTCCCTATCCATGGTTATCCTTCTGCCGCTGGCGTTAGTGATAATAGTTCGCTCTCTCCTTCTCCGACAGAAGAATAGTACTCTATTACCCTGGCTGCTTGGAGGCCGACTACCAGACTACCGATTCAGCTACCTCTTTATGTTCACAAGCACATTCCTTCTGTTTGCCATGCTCCCAGCTTTCCACCTTTTTCATATGGCCTATGGCGAGGAAATGAGGCTGTATGCGAAGTTCACTCAATACGATGCGCAGAAAGATCAACAAGAGTCTCAGACGAAATGGAAGAAACACTATTCTGACCAACTGGTTTCAGTCGATAAAGCGTCTCTTGAACTCTTTATCTCAGAGCGGCAAAAAGATCGCAATCAACCGAAATCTGCCATCACAGCTCTTATATTCGCATCCGGTCAGGAGCCACCTCTTTCCGAGTCACTGCCCGTATATTCGGCATTTAGGCGTTTACTCAATGGTCACTTCGGGACAGAAACTGCCCGGTTCTTGAACACGAGGAAAACAAGCCAGAAACAATCTGACGCTACCCTTCTCTCTCTTAAGATCCTACCTCAATCATATTGGGCCATGATCATCGTGACACTTTTGATTGCTGTAGTATTTCCATCTTTTCTATGCAAGCACGGGCAGAACCGTCTGAGTGGCACCTCCAGCGCATGCCCCTATTACTGGATGGTCAGTTTATTATTGTTGTCCCTTGCATTGTTGACGGTGCTTGCGCATCCAGCCATTGGCAGTCAAGTCCTCGGAATGATCGCATTTGGATGTATCACCTATGGAATTCCACACCTGGTAACCAAGCGAGTATTTTTCCTGTGGGAAGCCCAAGAACCGGTAGGGCGCCCGCAAGAAATAGAACTGCAATGGGCACGATGTACGCCCCGCGAAAAACTTCTTCTTGCATATCTCGCTCAAAACCGCTTTCTCACCGCAGGGAATGTCGATGCCGCGGAGTTAATTCGGAAAGGATTGATTTTGATGGATCCAAATCCGCGTCTCACCAAGGATGTATCGGAGGTTCGGAAATTTATTCTAGAGAAGTCTCGAGAGGAAAAGATCTTCGAAACTGCACGCGCAGGTGGCAGTGACATATGGGAGCAAGGTATCTGGACAATAAAGCTTGGGCTCATGGTATTGGGCAGCTTGGTCTTATTCACCCAAGAGGAGTTCCGCCCCATGGTCGCAGCCGCTTTGGCACCTGCCTTGCCGGTTCTGCTGAAGTTACCATTAGGGTTGGATCCAGCAAAACTCCTGATGGAACTGGTCTCCAAAGGAAAAACCGCAGGAACGTGACCTAGCTCAAGCCGTCCGAACTCCTCCTCTTGTACCCAGTATGGAACGGCCGCGTGGTTCTTTTTGATGTCAACGTGCTCGTCTACAGCCATCGGCAGGATTCACCAAACCACGCCGCTTATCGCCGTTGGTTTGAACAGCTATCAACTCTGAACATCCCTATGGTTTGGCCGACGTAGTCTTGAGCGAGTTTCTCCGCGTGGTCACCCATCCGCAGGTCTTCCATCCTCCAAGCACGATGGTGAAAGCCTTGGCCTTTGTTACTGAGCTACGCAATCAACCTAACGGCACGATCATCAATCCTGGCCCACGTCACTGGGGCAACTTCTCTCGTCTCTGTGCCGCGACAGATGTCAGAGACAACCTCGTTCCTGATTCCTTTTTTGCAGCCTTGGCGATCGAAAGCGGGAGTGAATGGATCAGCCATGACCGTGACTATCATCGTTTCCCAGGACTTCGCATTCGCCACCCGTTAGAGTAACCTTTCCCTCAGAGCTTGTTACCGCTTCCCGTCATACCCACGCTCTTGCCAGCGCTCCAGTAAGGCGATGCGTTTTTGAAGCTGCTCCACCGTCGCCTGCTCTATGCAACTTTCTATGCCGGCAATCAACTCCGGATAGCGAATGCTTATTGAAGAGTCAGGATGCAGCAGAGGAATCTAAGACGAATTGCAGTAGTACCACTTGCTCGATACGCACCCCGCTGAAAACTAGCCTCGATTGTCCTTTGTTGGCAAATAGACTGTATCAAATCAGATGCTCAGCGTATCGAAACCGATACGTCTGATGATGTGCTTGCGGACGGAACGAGAGGGCTTTCTATAGTTTGTACGGATAGCTATGCAAATTCAGCTTGGGCATAAGAGTTGCTGTCTCTGACATTAATGCGAAGGTTCTTTGCTTGCTTACCATTTGGCCATGACCACCAAGACTACGCAAAGCGATAACATGGAGCCCTCAAATGCGAATGGTCGTACACGACCTCCTCTCTTTTTTATCGTTGCCCTAGTCCTCACGATTGTCCCTCTGGGGCTATGTTGGATGTTATACGAGCACCATACTTCAGAGCGACGCTCCTACTTGATGGAGCGAAATTTTCGGTATCTCGCTCACCGTGGCGATTACCTCCATGACACGATCCGTCAATACGAGAAGCTCTTTCAGTCAATCGACGGAGCAGCATTCGCCTTAGTGGACCAAGGAGATGCTGAAACTAAAGAGAGTGATTCATCAGTTTGCGAAGGGCCATCCAATATGACAGGGCAAGATGGTCTTGTCCCACCGCCGAAATGGCTAGTGAAACAACTCTGCCAGCTTCCTCATGTGAAACGTGTGGTCATCACCCACCCGAAGACGGAAGAGGTACGCACACCGGCTCCATTTGGCATTCGTGCCCGATTGAGTGCTGACGCCCTCGTATTGGACTATCATTATGCCGGTTGGAGAAAGGGACTTGAGCA
The DNA here is from genome assembly GCA_902500705.1 of uncultured Nitrospira sp. Classification (GTDB taxonomy): domain Bacteria; phylum Nitrospirota; class Nitrospiria; order Nitrospirales; family Nitrospiraceae; genus Nitrospira_D. Next base: position 18,051 of record CABVRR010000008.1, on the reverse strand, counting down.
TTTCCCATGGACAATCAGCGCCTATCTTGATCTAGGGTCAATCCTACATGCCCTTCCGGTTGAGGAACTATTCAGTTACCTTCTGCTCGCTGACGCATCGGGGAAGGTATTCCACCAGAGCTCGTCGGCTCTGCGACCATCCGAATTCATCTTTTCGAACGTCCCGGTATTGCCAAGTAAATCCGTGCCCAAAGAGAAAAGTGAGGAAGCGCCTGCTGCCACACCGCCGTTTTTTGGAAATTTCCAGGTCGGTGATACGGAACACCTGCTCATCGGGCAGGGAGGTCGTTGGCCTCACAGCCAAGGAAATACGGACAGATCATCCTCGAACGTCTACTACGACTTCCTGGTTGTGGGTATCGTGCCCGCCCACGACTTCACCGTTGAAGCGACGTCAATCCCAACCTCATATCTTTTCACCACCGTCGGACTTATTCTGATGGCAACTCTGAGCCTTCCTTATCTGAGGCTCAGGCATATGCGCTCCTCCGATGCATTGTCCCGGAGAGATGTGCTCACCCTCCTCTATTGTACTGCTCTCTGGGTTGGTGCGGCGACGTTCGTGGTCGTCACCCTCAATACTTTGCACCATACAGAGACCGCATCTGAATCGACCCTTGAAACAACTGCCAAGACAATTAATGCCGACTTCACAGATGAGTTTGAGCGTGCCCATAACCAGTTGAAGGAACTCGACAATCTATGTCGACAGAAATGTGTGACGGAAGGGAAGGTGAAGGGAAATGGCAAGCTCTGGTCACAAGGCCTCACCATCGCTTCGGATGAGTCCATCGAAAATGGGCATTCGTACCGGCTAAAGCTCCGGGAGTCATCGACAACCAGTGCCATACCCTTCACCTTCTATGAACTCTCGAAGGTACTGTGGATCGATGCACAAGGATGGAAGAGAGTGGATTGGGCATGGAAGCCGTCGAACCGACGGGTTCGTTTAGATGAACGAGAGTACTTCAAGGCCATTGAGAGCGATAAACCATTCTGGATACAGTCTATTCGTTCATGGACCACTGGCGATAACTTCGCCATCATCTCGACTCGCAGTAGTGTGTCAGTCAATGGAAAAGATCGCTTTGTCGTCGCACTTGAAGGGAAACTGCCTTCGGTCATGGATCGCGCCGTGCCGCCAGGGATGGGGTTCGCGCTGATCGATGAACATGGAGCCGTACAGTTCCATTCGGACTCTCATCGCAATGGCCGTGAAAACTTCCTCCTCGAAACCGATCGGAACGAGAAATTACAAGCCTCCTTGTGGACAAGGCAACCGATGCATTTCTCTGGTCAGTACTGGGGGAAAGAGCGCCGATTTTACATCGAACCAGTTTCCTGGAAGTCAACAGACCGACCCGACGCATTCAACAATGAATTGTCCCCGAATTGGTTCCTTGTTGTGTACCTGGATCAGGTACTCATTGATACGCCTCTACTCGAAGCAGGGTTTTTCGCCGTCAGCATTTTTGTCCTCTATGCCGCCTTGATTCTAGGACTTGGACTATTCTGGTCACTCATCAATCGCCTTCTACAACCAGAAAATGAACGTCTTCTTTGGCCACACAGAAATTATACGCATTCTTATCTTACCGTGGGCATTTTGAATGTTGTTCTGCTTGGTCTCTATGGGGTAATACAATTCTACCTACTTCCAACAGTCGGAACATCTACAGATTTGTTCGCTCTCGTTTCCCTATCCATGGTTATCCTTCTGCCGCTGGCGTTAGTGATAATAGTTCGCTCTCTCCTTCTCCGACAGAAGAATAGTACTCTATTACCCTGGCTGCTTGGAGGCCGACTACCAGACTACCGATTCAGCTACCTCTTTATGTTCACAAGCACATTCCTTCTGTTTGCCATGCTCCCAGCTTTCCACCTTTTTCATATGGCCTATGGCGAGGAAATGAGGCTGTATGCGAAGTTCACTCAATACGATGCGCAGAAAGATCAACAAGAGTCTCAGACGAAATGGAAGAAACACTATTCTGACCAACTGGTTTCAGTCGATAAAGCGTCTCTTGAACTCTTTATCTCAGAGCGGCAAAAAGATCGCAATCAACCGAAATCTGCCATCACAGCTCTTATATTCGCATCCGGTCAGGAGCCACCTCTTTCCGAGTCACTGCCCGTATATTCGGCATTTAGGCGTTTACTCAATGGTCACTTCGGGACAGAAACTGCCCGGTTCTTGAACACGAGGAAAACAAGCCAGAAACAATCTGACGCTACCCTTCTCTCTCTTAAGATCCTACCTCAATCATATTGGGCCATGATCATCGTGACACTTTTGATTGCTGTAGTATTTCCATCTTTTCTATGCAAGCACGGGCAGAACCGTCTGAGTGGCACCTCCAGCGCATGCCCCTATTACTGGATGGTCAGTTTATTATTGTTGTCCCTTGCATTGTTGACGGTGCTTGCGCATCCAGCCATTGGCAGTCAAGTCCTCGGAATGATCGCATTTGGATGTATCACCTATGGAATTCCACACCTGGTAACCAAGCGAGTATTTTTCCTGTGGGAAGCCCAAGAACCGGTAGGGCGCCCGCAAGAAATAGAACTGCAATGGGCACGATGTACGCCCCGCGAAAAACTTCTTCTTGCATATCTCGCTCAAAACCGCTTTCTCACCGCAGGGAATGTCGATGCCGCGGAGTTAATTCGGAAAGGATTGATTTTGATGGATCCAAATCCGCGTCTCACCAAGGATGTATCGGAGGTTCGGAAATTTATTCTAGAGAAGTCTCGAGAGGAAAAGATCTTCGAAACTGCACGCGCAGGTGGCAGTGACATATGGGAGCAAGGTATCTGGACAATAAAGCTTGGGCTCATGGTATTGGGCAGCTTGGTCTTATTCACCCAAGAGGAGTTCCGCCCCATGGTCGCAGCCGCTTTGGCACCTGCCTTGCCGGTTCTGCTGAAGTTACCATTAGGGTTGGATCCAGCAAAACTCCTGATGGAACTGGTCTCCAAAGGAAAAACCGCAGGAACGTGACCTAGCTCAAGCCGTCCGAACTCCTCCTCTTGTACCCAGTATGGAACGGCCGCGTGGTTCTTTTTGATGTCAACGTGCTCGTCTACAGCCATCGGCAGGATTCACCAAACCACGCCGCTTATCGCCGTTGGTTTGAACAGCTATCAACTCTGAACATCCCTATGGTTTGGCCGACGTAGTCTTGAGCGAGTTTCTCCGCGTGGTCACCCATCCGCAGGTCTTCCATCCTCCAAGCACGATGGTGAAAGCCTTGGCCTTTGTTACTGAGCTACGCAATCAACCTAACGGCACGATCATCAATCCTGGCCCACGTCACTGGGGCAACTTCTCTCGTCTCTGTGCCGCGACAGATGTCAGAGACAACCTCGTTCCTGATTCCTTTTTTGCAGCCTTGGCGATCGAAAGCGGGAGTGAATGGATCAGCCATGACCGTGACTATCATCGTTTCCCAGGACTTCGCATTCGCCACCCGTTAGAGTAACCTTTCCCTCAGAGCTTGTTACCGCTTCCCGTCATACCCACGCTCTTGCCAGCGCTCCAGTAAGGCGATGCGTTTTTGAAGCTGCTCCACCGTCGCCTGATCCACGCGACTTCCGGTACGCGCGATCAGCTCCGCATTCAAACGCCGATGGTCGATGCCACTCTTCCTCGCGACGCTGCCGACAAGTAATCGGTGGACATCGCGTAAGTCCCGTTTCTGTTCATGCAGGGCGACCGCCGGCTCGGCGACAGCAGTTGCCTCAGCTCCCTCTCTCACCTCTTCCTCGCCGATCAAGCTATCCATTCTGGCCACAGCCATCAGCGGAACATACTCGTTCGTCGAGACCGTCACACGACCAAAGAGGTCCCGTTGCCCAGCCGGCATGATGTCTTCCAACACGTGATCACGCTCTGCCTTGATTTGTTTGGCGTAATGCACCAACACCGGATCTTTGGGCAGATACAGCCACGCCCGTTGCGGTTTGGGGTAGCCCTCCTGCATCCGGACGAACCGTCCGACGACCTGCCGAAAATACATCTCCGTCAACACGTTGGTGCCGTACACTCCGACGCGAAGCCTCGGAATGTCCACGCCTTCGCTGACCATGTTGACCGCCACCAGCCACTGCTGTTTTTTGTGCGAGGCAAATTGCTCGATGGTACGGGATGCCGCAGGATCGTCCGAGACCGCAATGGCCGCTTTCACACCGGTGATGCGCCCGACAAGTTCTGAAACCCATCCGGCATGTTCCTGATCCATGCAGACGATCAGCCCACCCGCGTCCGGTTGTTCTTGTTTACGGAGTCTTGTCAGCTGCCCATGAGCATCGGTAATCACCGGCCCAAGCCATGTGTCTTGCAGCAGTGCGGTCTTCAGCCGTTCTCGCTGTCGGTCGAACGTGAGTCCATCTTCAAATGTGGCGCGATGCTCACGACCTTCGGAGAGCCAGGTGAGCTCGCCTTCATAACTGGGAAAGACAATCGGTCGACACACACTGTCTCGAATCGCTTCGGTGTAGCCATAGGCGAAATCCGCCCGACTCTCGCCCTGTTCGTACCGAATAAAGGGAATCGGATTGTTGTCCGAGCGAAACGGCGTGCCGGACAAGATCAATCGAAAGACCGCCGGCTCGAACGCCGTGCGCAGCGCCTTCCCCCAATTTTTCCCGTCCGCGGCATGATGCAATTCGTCGAGAATCAGGAGGGTCTTCTTGCTCTTGCAGGCTCGTTGAAAGATGGCCGGCGCCAAACAGACTTGCTGATAGGTCACCACAGCGCCCTGATAATCGGACGCTTCGGCGGCTTGCTCGTTGGTCAGGGCTGGGTCGAGCTGCAGTCCGATCTTCCCGGCGGCATCCGCCCATTGCGTGCGCAAGTGATTCGTCGGACAGACGACCAGCACTCTGACCGCCGTGCGGTGCGCGAGAAATTCGTGCGCGACTCGCAGCGCAAACCGTGTCTTGCCGGCAGCCGGCGTCGCCATCGCCAAAAAATCCGTCGTCTGATGGACGGATACCGCAGATAGGGCGCGTTGCTGCCAGTCACGGAGAGGTGCAGTCCAAGCAGGCAAGGGCTTCATGATGGGTTGGTGACCGTGAGGAAACTCAATGGTTCCGTGAGGGCACAGTCTGCAGAGGCACGACTACGATATCCCCTACATGCCCGTGACAATCCCTTCGCCCCAGCACGTCGAAGGGCGCGGGATTTCGTCTCGTTCCACCCATGGCTTGACAGGCTCACCACGAACGGACTTCTGGTCGCGGCACTAATCCAGCCAGTCTCTCTCCTGAAGTTTCTTCGGCAGGTATTTCTTGGTCAGAAACTGGAAATCTTTGTTGGCTAACGCATCGAGCTCGTACTTCAATCCACTGGCCAGCATGCGCTTAATCTCCGCCTGCCAGGTCGGCTTCTTGAACCACTGGTAGTTCAACAATTCCTTCGCACGGGCAATATCCTTGTCGTTGAGCTTGATGCCGACATTGCGCGGCAGTTCATAGTTCTCCGGATCGGCACTCGACAGGCCCACGAACTTGGCTTTGGGAATGGCCATCCGTTCGCTCTCGAAGGCGAGATTGATCGAGCCTTGCTTGATGACGGAATAGATGTAATAGCCCCATGGATCGTTGTCGACGAGGACATACACCGGCAACCTGTGTTCCTCATGCAGCCGACAGGCTAAGCGCCGCACACCCCTAGGGGGCTGACCGTTTCCGGTCAGGAGGATGCAGTTATAGCGACGCCAGAACTTGTCCTCCGAAAGCCTGTTCCACTGCGTGCCCTTCTCGACGAGCAACACGAAGTCCGCCGTGCAGCGCCGAATCTCCAGATACTCCGGCTCGACGATCGAGGGGACGGAGTAGCCGCCCTTGCCGAGCTTTGAACAATCGACACGGTCGCCGTCATCACCGAAGATCACCGGCCCTACGATGCTGCCTCGATTTTCGGCACTGACATGGAGCTCCTCGCGAAGCGCGGCGAGCGACACTTCGAGATCTTCAATGACCGGATCGGATTCGTCCTGGGCATCAAAGGTATTCTCGTGAGAATCTTTGATCGTGTGTTTCGTGCGGTAGTAAATTTCTCGAAGCGACGTCGTGAGATCGGCGCGCTGCAACTCGGAGAGCGCATCCGCGACCAGCACCGTCTGCATGAATCGCTTCGCCATGCCGACGTTGAAGAACGACCGCTCCTGCTTCTTACTCCCCATCTCAATCAGGCCCTTCTTTTCATTGAAGGCCACGTTTGAAAGAGCACGAATGGGGATCTGAAGCGTTGGATCCTTCGACCGCTCGGCCGCTTGGATAACGATATCAGCCAAACTGATCAGTTTCTTCTCGACCACTGTGGGTTTCTTCGTCTTGGTCGTCGTCATGATGTCCTATTTAGGTTTGCGCGGAGCGGTCGTCTTCGTCGGCTTGGATGATTTCCCACCTGGTGTTGTTTTCACTTTCTTTGAAGACGGTTCCGATGGGCTCGGCGTGGCAACTTTTCTTTTCGAAGCAGGCACGACGTTGGCCTGCTTCTCTTCCTGCAGATGAGGTTCTGCTGTCGGCACCGCTGTCGCTTGATCGGCTTCAATTTGCGTCGCTAAGGCAGTCTCGCCTTCGATACCTTCTGCTGTGACGATGATGGAGTGCGGCAGCCCTTCAGGCCCGGCTCCGGTCTTACCTAAGGCATGGTCAGTTTTCTGGCCGCCGGTGCGGGTGGACGCGATCTTCTGAAGCTGTTCTTTCAACTTTTCTTTTGGTAATTTGCCTCCCTTCAGCCGATTGCACGCCTCAACGACTTCTTCGATGTACAGCTCAAAGATATTGCGTCGACGAAATTCGCTCGCGGCCCGTTCGCGACGACGCACGAAGAGCCCAAGCCTCCTGCCGCACTCACGAAGCGCCAAGGTGATTTCTTTTTGGATCTCATCATAATCAGCAATGGCCTCTTTCGACTCACTCGTAAACGGGACCCAGACCGATGCCATATGCACGAAGATCACCATTGGTCCACCTGGCAAGGCTCCACGCGACTGGGTCAGCCCATAGTTCTTCCACGTCGTGCTCAGTACGGCTTTGAAGGTGGAACAGGCTGATTGCTGATACAACAACGGCACACGATTCGCGTAACGAATCACGCGAGCCAGCTCTGAATCTTCCTCCTCGCCTTCCCCCTCGGCTTTCGGCATGGTCGGCTGCTGTCGCTTGTTCTGATCCTGCGGCCTGTTGCCATAGGCCAGCCCAGCCTCGATGATGAAGGGGTTCCCCCGATAGACTGCCGGTGGTCGGCTAACGGCCGTATAAAACTCACCCTTAATTTGCTTATAGAGTCCTGAGAGAATGGCCTTCTCGCCGATCGGTGAAATGCAATTGGTCGGCGGCGCCATGATCTTCGTCTCTTGCAAAGACTTGTAGAGCGTCTCGGCCACAGGCCCTTTGAGATCGCGGGGGTTCGCACTTGATTGCACTTTCGCCGCCTTGCAAATCTCATCGGCCAATTGCGGGGACACGCGGCAAAAATCCTCGGAGAGAAAACCGGACACCGTATGGCTCTTCGTATCCTGCAACATCTTGAGGAGCATGCCGAACTCGATCCCGTAGGGATGGGGTTTGATCTCGCGGGGTTGCGGCGGCAGCTCGTGGTAGGTGCGTGGATACTCTTTCGTTTCCCCTTCCGGAGTCCGATAAATCAGTTTCACATGCGGATTGGCGATCGATGTTTGCTCCAGCCATTCATCGACCGACGCGCGGCCCTTCTGGTATTTCCCTTCGACCTCTAAGGTCACTTGGGTACCGCGTGGCTGTTCCCAGTCGATCTGTTTGTTCTCGTGGACGAGCGGTTCGTTCTTCTTCGTGTCGATCTGCACTTCGAAGAAATGCGCCGCGGCTTTGGGGCTGATCCGGGAAATGATCTTCACCGGCTTTCCGGTGGTAAGTTGGCCGTACATGCCCGCAGCGGAGATGCCGATCCCCTGCTGGCCTCGGCTCATTCGCAACCGATGAAATTTCGACCCGTAGAGAAGCTTGGCAAAAATTCGAGGAATCTGCTGGCGAACGATCCCTGGGCCGTTGTCGGTGACCGTGACGCGAAACCTATTCGCCTGACTGGCTGCTACCGGCCCTCCGCTCGTGGCCACCTCTAAATTGACGGTCACGTCCGGAAGAATCCCGGCCTCTTCACACGCATCGAGTGCGTTGTCGACGGCTTCCTTGACACAGGTCAACAAGGCTTTACGCGGGTTATCGAATCCGAGCAGATGTCGGTTTTTCGTGAAAAATTCAGAAACTGAAATTTCCCGCTGACGCGCCCCCATCTCAACCGCAGTGACACGCTCCGCCTGCTTGGCGGCAGTTTTCTTCGGCGCGGCTGGTTCAGGAGTTGGTGGAGTGACGGGAGATTTCGTTCGAGCTTGTGAGTCGGACGCGTTCTGTTTTGCCATTCACCCTCTCATAAAAACACAACAGTGGTTGTTTGGTATCACAAAACTTTCACGGATACAATGGACCAGATGGCAAATGGCACGAATGAAGACAGACCTAGATACAGGGCGAATTTCCCTATCGAGTGACGGCAGGATCTCGCAGATAATGCGCGGGCTCCATGGTCTCGGCCGACCAGACGAGGATTTTGCGGTCGAGAGTGCCGACGATCAAATACTTGCCGTCGCTCGTCCACTGCAGATGATACGGTGTTTTGACATGGAAGGTCTGTTGCTTCGTGTGCGCCGAGAGATCCCACACCGAAATATGTTCTCCGACTCGAGTCGCAGCCCATCGCTGCAATGGATCGACGGCCATCGAAGTTCCTAATGAGACGGACGGCCCATGATCAATTTCTGTATCCCGACTGGTGAAGGTGTCCAAGCTTGCGATAATCCCATTACGCTTGGTATCCCACAGGGCAAGAGTCCAAGCCTTCGAGTCACTGGAGCGAGTGGTCGTCCAGACGAGGGGCTGCTTCCATCCAAGACCGGACCAGGCTTCCGGAAACCCGACCGGTTTCCCGACTTCGCGCCAGGTCGTCGTGTCCCAGACGACATGACCGGATTGCGAAGTCGTTAAGAGAAACGTACTTCCATCCAGGAAACTCAAGTTGTCGATGGTTTCTCCCCGTACCGTGCGCTTTCGTGCACAGTTTTTTCCGGCACAGACCGGAGAAATGCCGGCAGGCACAAGCTCTTTCACGACCGATCGAGAGACGAGATCCACGATGGAAACGTTCGGCTGTTCCCCAGCAACGGCAAGCAATCGATTGCCGGGAAGGAATTGCATGGCGTTGATGTGACCGTGTCGGCTTGAGTAGGGTGAAAACTCCCGCCAAGTCTGGGTTTCCCACACCCGGATGTCTCCCTGCATGGTGCCCGCCGCCAGGAGCCCTCCTTCAGCGCTGAATGCCAGCGCATGCACCGGAACAGGCAGCGCCAATTGGCGCAAGAGGGTTCCCTGACCTGGGTCCCATACTTTCAGCAGTCCATCATCGCCGGTCGTGATGAGCAGATTCGCACTGGGAGAAGTCACGACTGTCCGCAAGGCCCGTGCGTGGGCGAACGCCGGCTCTACTGGGACAGAAGGTGCCGTCGTAATAAAAGTCGGCAAGGTCGTTCGTTTCGCCAAGACTTTGGCCTGCGGTTGACCGGGATCAAGTACCAGCTCCGGAGATCGTGTAGAAACGTCCCAAAGCGATATCTTGCCGTCCACATCAAGATTGGCGCTTCCCTGCATTCCCACGACGAGCTTCGAGCCATCGGGGGACCACTTCAGCAGAGATACGCGGAGCCCCACATTCCGACAGTCCTCTCCGCACAGATCCGGCAACATCGCACCGGCTTGCAGATCCCAGATCTGTAACGTGGGGAGATGCTCCGGTTGCCCGACCAAACGATCAGCATCAGCAGCAATGTCGACGGCACGAAGCTGTGTCGGTGAGCGCATGCCACGTCCTTGCGCCGCAGAGGTCAACTCTGTCAAGGCTGCCAACTCACCCGTATCGGCATTGAAAACCGCATAGCTCCATCCTCCGCTGGCTGCCACCAATCGATGGCCATCTCGCGAGAAGGCCTCGGGAGTGAGCGAGTCCTGCGCCCCTTCGGCACTCGGTACCATGGCGCGCGCCGCTAGGGACGCCGCTAGGGGATCAATCAAGAGAATCGTCTTGCCCACACTTGCCGCCAGACGAGAACGGTCTGGGGCAAAGAGCAGATCACGGGGTTTTCCTCCTTCAACGACAACATCACGGATACTTGTGCCGGTGAGGTCGTGGAGATGAATGGTGCGGCCTTGCGCGATCGCCAGCATCTTCGCATCCGGCGAAGCCGCTACCGACGAAATGTCTTTCTTCGCCTCCAGCGGAATATGTCTGAGCGGCACCGGCTTTTTCCCCAGCTGCCACACGGACACGGCCTCGTTCCCATGGCGGAGAATCATGTGGTCGGTCTCTCTCGAATAGGCCAACAGGCTATAGGGTTGCTCCGATTCCGGCGGAATAACGGCCACTGCTGAGTGAGTCTTCCAATCATAGATGGTGACGCTGCGTTCGACGCACAACACCCATCCCTCTTGCCTCAGCAAAGCGATCTGTTGACAGTGAAGGTCTGGAATTTTTGCCACGAGAGCCTTGGTCTCAAGATCCCAGACCGCCAGCTCATCTGCCTGAATCAGTAGAAGCCTCCCGTCCTCGGAAAATGCGGTAGGCGTTCCGGAGAGCGTCCCCTCCGCATCCTGAATCGACAGGACGATCAAGACGATGGCGGCCACGAGCAGGGCACGCACGATCCGCTCATATCGTTTCCAACCATGCATGCGCGTCATTTCATTCAGTCGCTGGATGGCGCAAACGAGACACACCGGTCACTCGCTCCTTGGCCTTGCGTGTCGCGCGTGAAACAGAACCGTCTTCTAGTTTTCCCCTGGTCTTTGTACTGACTGTGGGTGTGGGCAAAACATCACTCAAATGATCGAGCCCCTGTTCATCCTTCCACCGATGAACCGGAGCTTTCGTATTCATCGGGGTAGCGTTGAAGGTTTGCCACGCACTCGTCGACGTGGCTTGGCTTGGGCTCAAACCGTCCAAGGCGCGTTGCATAGGGACTTCTTCGGTCACTGGGGGAGTACCTATCTGATTAGAAATGGGTTCAACTTCTGCGAGGGGTTGCCCAGGGAGGATCGGCCGGACTGTAGTCTTCTTCGGCAATGTGGATCGGGGAGCCGGCGCCGTAACAGACTTTTTTTGCATCCCGGGCGGCAGCGTATCGGTAATATGGAGGGTCCCTTGATCATCGGTCCATTTATAGAGTTCCGCAGACCCGCTAATCGGCCAGAACACAAAGCTACCCATGAGACCAAGCACCAAGATGTTCTTCATGATGTGGGATGCCCTCAGGACTCAAATGATGCCGTAATTGCCCAAAGTATAGCAGGTCGTCCTATGAGTGCCCGAGGTTAAAAGGAGATTCGCGCAAGCTCGGAACTGGAGAATGAATCAGAGAGGATTTGAGCGGAAGTTCAACCAGAAGTTAGGGTGGGAGGAGCACGCACCTAACCGAGGACGATTAGGTACGGCGGAGATCTTGGGAGGAGTTTAGGCTTCCCAGTACAAGCTGGTCCTGCACACCGTCCTCGCGCTCGATCCCCTTATGAACCATATTCCCTCGGGGCGTTAACTCCCCCCACCAGGATACGATAGGCCTCGTGCAGAGGTGAGTCAAGAGGTACGGCGAATTTCTCTTGCCGACCGTCATAATCTGGATGACGACCTGATGCGGATGGTATGTTGTCGGTGAGCGTGATCACGAATCGGACTCCGTATCTCTACTCAGGAGTGAACCGGACGATGGCAGCCGCATTGACGAGTCAGGATGTACAGGATGCGTGGTCGGCCCTGGCGCAGGACATTCGCACCGCCGTGCTGCTCACGATGCGACATGGAGGGCCGTTTGGATCTCATGTGCCCTATGTGTTCGGATCGGACTGGACACGGGCGTACCTGCATCTCAGCCGACTGGCGCTTCATACCCAGCATCTGCTGACGGATCCTCACATGTCATTATTCATCGCTGAGCCGGACGGACCAGGGGAAAATCCGCTCGCGCTACGGCGCCTGAATCTTCAAGGCAACGCGGCCCCGCTGGCGCCCAGCGGACCGTCATACGACAGGATTAAAGAACACTATGTGGCACGGTTTCCTCAAGCTGAGATGATGTTCGGCTTCGGTGACTTTGCCCTATGGGAACTACGGCTGGAAGAAGCTCATTTTGTCCTCGGCTTCGGCCAAGCATTCGTTTCCACCGCAACCACTCCGACCAGATGGGTTCATCAAAAAGTAGACCGGCAGGCTGTGAAGAAAGACTGACCGTCGAAAAAAGCAACGCTCGCTAGCCTACAGAACCCAGTTCGATCTACCTCTAGACATATACACAAAAGTCTCGGATACGTAACGCACTATCAATACCCCTCCAAAGTGGTTAATACCAGCCTTTCCCCTCGTAAGATGGATGGCTGAATTCACACTCGCTCCAGTACTTGTAGTCACCTGACCAAATTAGCCGGCATGATCGCTGGAATCCGATGGGAACGCCTCTATCACCTCCGGATTGGGGATGATCGACTGGTTGAACACTCGACCACCCAACTCACTTCGTATCAGGAGGTCGAACATGCAAAGCCCTATGATCGACACGACATACAGACGTAGTATGAGAAGGACTGTACTCCGCTGGGTGGCATCTATCGTAGGTCTAACAACCGCCGCGATTGCATCGTCAGGACTCATGCCCGACGATCGCTTGGTTCATGCAAAGCAAAAGCAGATATCCGGTGGAATGACCGCTCTATTAGGGGATGTGCATCACACTGCGCACTACGTCCCAGGAGAGGTGCTCGTCAAGTTCAAGGATGAGGCGTCTTCATCGAGAATCACGTCGCTGAACGTCGATATGGGCGCCAAGGAACTCAGTGCGGTATCGGCAAAGGCCGGAGTGATTCATCGATACAAATTGGACGGCACTCTATCAGTAGACGAAGCGATCATGACCTATCGAAGTAACCCTGCCGTGGAGTATGCCGAGCCCAACTATCTCTACACGTTACAAACCATTCCCAGCGATGCGCAATTCGGCACATTATGGGGCCTCCATAACGTCGGTCAAGCCGTGAATGGAACGACCGGAAGACCGGATGCCGATATCGATGCGCCGGAAGCCTGGGACATCAGCACGGGAAGCTCAAATGTGATTATCGCCGTCATTGACTCGGGCATCGCCTATGACCATCCGGATCTCGCGCCCAATATCTGGACAAATCCGGGGGAGATTGCCGGAGATGGCGTTGATAACGATGGGAATGGATTGGTCGACGATGTGCGTGGGTGGGATTTTCTTATGAACGATAACGACCCGATGGATCCGATCGATCTCAATCCTGGGGGAAACGAGGGACACGGGACTCACGTCGCAGGTACCATCGCGGGAGCCGGAAACAACGGAACAGGGATCACAGGGGTCATGTGGAGCGCGAGCCTGATGGCGCTGAAAGCCGGAGGGGTAGACCGATCCCTATCCACAACCGGCATTATCAGTGCAATCCACTATGCTATCGCTAAAGGCGCACGCGTCATTAACGCGAGCTTTATCGGACCTGAGTGTAGCCTCGCCTTCTATGATACTGTGCGTGCCGCGAATGACGCAGGCGTCCTCTTTGTTGCAGCGGCAGGCAACGGTGGAACCGATGGGGTTGGTGATAATAATGACAGTACGCCAAACTTTCCATCAAATTTCAGTGCACCTTCCGTGTGTGCCGGACAACAGACGGCCGCACTGGCAAATGTAATCGCGGTCGCAGCCACAGACGAGAATGATCAACTGGCGGGCTTCTCCAATTTCGGAGCCACAACCGTTCAGGTGGCCGCACCGGGAGTCCGTATCAACAGCACGAAACCGACGTCGAACATAACGACTGTCCTCTCTCATAACTTTGACTCCGGCCCAACCGGGCTTGGATACATCTTCGGAGGAACCAATGGTACCTGGGGATTCACAAATTCCGCGTCATTCAGTCAACCCAATAGCCTGACTGACAGTCCGACCGGAAGCTATCAGAACAACACTGATTCCTTCGCGATGGGACCACTGTTCAGTACCACGGGACAGAGGGGGTGTCGGCTGGACAGCCGCCTTCGCCTTCAAACCGAGCTTGATACCGATGGAGTGCTTGCGGAAACATCTTCCAATAACGGGGCCAGTTGGCAGATCATCAATGGATTTTCGGGGAGCAGCAATGCTCAATTCGTACCGTTTACGTGGGGAGACATCTCGGACGGCGCGATTGATTCTCGGTTCCGCTTTCGATTCATATCCACCGGCAGCCTGACCTTCGACGGCGTGTACATAGACAATGTTCGAGTGGTCTGCGTCGCGGGTTCGCCGTCGAGAACCTCGGACTATCAGTTTTTTCAAGGTACTTCGATGGCTACCCCTCATGTGGCAGGACTTGCAGGCCTGTTACTCTCAGTGAATCCCAACCTCACGGTAGCCCAACTCAGGAACGCAATCTTGAACACCGTGGACCGGAAGGCGTCCTTAAGTGGGAAAGTGTCGACCGGCGGGCGTATCAATGCCCGAGCCGCGTTGGCCAGCCTGGTGGCCAATTTCACCATCAACGTCAACAAGGCAGGTGCCGGCACCGGTACGGTGACATCTCATTCCAGTGGAATCGATTGTGGAGCGACATGCAATGGACGATTTTCTCTAGGGAGCACGGCAACCCTCACCGCAGTGCCCGATCCTGGGTCTGTCTTCGCAGGTTGGAGCGGGGATTGCGTCGGAACCGGCGACTGCTCGTTGACCCAAACCGCAACAGCAACCGCAACCTTCAACATTGCACCAGCCCCTCCGGCTCCTAGCCAAGTTTCCAGCAATAGCGGAGGAGGAGGCTGCACGATCGCTCCTGGCACAACTGGAGACATCTTGTTACCCGGCATGCTACTCATGTCTCTGGTGGTCTTGTTGTGGAGGACACGACGCCGATGAGGTTGAGTCCCGGACTGGGAAGATCGTCAGCATGGGAGAAACCGGACACTGACCTCAGGATCGGAATCCAGAGTGTCTACTCTGGCTTGTTTTCTGGACATGATCACTCAAAACAAGTCATGGCCATATTAGGCCTTCAACACCCTCGTCCCTTTCACCGAGATCCGGCATTTCTCTTCTTGTTAGCTCTCGGCCCACTGGTATGGCTTACCATGACATGGTTCTTTGTTTTTCAATCACCGTCTTGGCATGCCGTATGGTCATTGGGATTTCTCTCCTTCGCCCTATGGCAGCCTGCGTGGGAAGAACTGCTTTTCCGTGGCATTATCCAAGGGCAGTTGTTGCAAACCATGTGGGGACAGAAGACATGGACCTGTCTCTCCATGTCCAATTTCTTGACATCCCTCTTGTTCGCATTGGCCCATCTCGCCACTCATTCAATCTTCTGGTCTGTACTCGTGTTCGTTCCTTCCCTCTGTTTTGGTTTCGCACGAGAGCGCTTTGGATCTGCCTATCCCGGCATTACTCTGCATGCTTTTTATAATGCGGGGTACTTTCTTCTCATCGATGGTGCGACCCTTCTCAACTCCCGTTCAATGCCTCACCTTTAGACTTTCTGGAAGTCGGTCCGTCGCTGATCAGATACAATGTGCCCTTGCATCACCGCTGAACCAAAACTGTGAGGAGCAATCGATATCAGCGCCATGACCTGCCACGCATCTCACGCTAAGCTAAATGAAAATTTCTACCTAACTATTTTCATTGCTCTTTCCAGTCAGTGCCGTTAACCTCTTTTTCTAGAAAGAGAGCTATGGAATTAGCCCGCCACAATTACATATAGTCGTTCTGGGGAGATCACTCAGCCTCATCCGGCTCGCTAGAAAGAGAGAACACGATGATTTGTTTACTCGCTCTATCTTATCGGATGATGCAACGCATCAAAATCATGGTGTGTGTGTCGGCACTAGGGTTCTCCGCATCCTGCGACGCAAGGAGCCAGAACATGACACCGACACAGGCGTTTGAACCGCCGATGAAATCCATGTCACCACGATTCATTCCGCATGATGTATTGGTCAAGTTCAAGGACGGGGTTTCACGAGAGCGGATCGCGTCCATCCTACAAGAGAACCGGATCGATACGATTGCTGAAATCCAACAAGGACGCCTGTATCACGCCAGAGTCGCGGACGATCGGTCGGTTGAATCCGTGATCGCTCGACTCAGTTCATATCAGGAGATCGAGTATGCGGAGCCCAATTATCAGTATGAAACACAGAAGTAATACCATGAACATCACGCTCTATTCAGGCCGGACCATCCTGCAAATGGCGACGATCGTGGTTACATTGTCAGGGCTCTTACAGGGAGACCACGTGGTCCATGCGGAGCATAAACACACATCCGGGAAAATGACTGCGTCCTCACGGGACGTCCGCCACTCGACGCCGTATGTTCCAAGAGAGATCCTCGTCAAGTTCAGAGATGAGGTGTCTCCCTCTGGAATGCTGTCTCTCCATGTCGATATGGGTGCGAAAGAGATGCGTGCACTGCCCACGAACGCCGGAGTAATTCATCAATACAAATTGGATGGTACCCTGTCGGTCGACGAAGCGGTCTTGAAGTACCGAAGCCATCCGGCCGTGGAGTACGTCGAACCGAACTATCTCTACAGACTCACAACCATTCCCAACGATGCGCAATTCGAGTCGTTATGGGGCCTCCATAACACCGGTCAAGCCGTGAATGGAACGGCAGGAAGGCCAGATGCCGATATCGATGCGCCGGAAGCCTGGGACATCAGCACGGGAAGTCCAAACGTGACGATCGCCGTTATTGACTCAGGTATTGCCTATGACCATCCTGATCTCGCGCCCAATATCTGGACAAATCCGAGGGAAGTCGCCGGAAACGGCGTCGATGATGATGGCAACGGGTTGGTCGACGATGTGCATGGATGGGATTTTTATACGAACGACGCGGAGCCGATGGACCCACTTGATTTCAATCCTGGAGGGAATCCCGGACATGGCACGCATGTCGCGGGAATCATCGCAGGTGCCGGGAACAATGGAACCGGGATCACAGGCGTGATGTGGACCGCAAGGCTGATGGCGCTGAAAGCCGGAGGAATAGATCGATCGTTACCCGCCACCGCCATTGCGAGCGCCATCCACTACGCGGTCGCCAATGGCGCACGCGTGATTAATGCAAGTTTTGCCGGGCCTGACTGTAGCCTGGCTGTTTATGATGCCGTGCGTGCCGCGCAGACGGCAGGCGTTCTCGTTGTTGCGGCGGCAGGAAACGAAGGGGTGGACAACGACAACATCCCGAGCTTCCCCGCAAATTTCAGTGCGCCTTTGGTGTGTAGCGGGCAACAGAAAGCCGCGTTGGCGAACGTGATTGCAGTGGCGGCTACAGACGAGGATGATCAGTTGGCAGGCTTCTCAAATTTCGGGACCACGACCGTCCAGGTGGCCGCGCCCGGAGTCCGTATCAACAGCACAAAACCTACGTCGAATATGAGAAACGTGCTCTTCCACAATTTTGACTCCAACCCAACCGGGCTCGGATATGTCTTCGGAGGAGTCAATTCCACCTGGGGATTCACCAATTCCACATCATTCAGCCGACCGAACAGTCTGTCCGACAGCCCCACTGGAACCTATCGGGACAGTACTGATTCCTTCGCGATAGGACCCGTGTTCACGACCGAAGGACAGCGGGGATGTCGGCTGGACAGCCGTATGCTCTTAAAAACCGAGCAGGGGATAGATGGCGTACTTGTGGAATCATCACGAAACAGCGGGACCAGCTGGGACCCCATTCGCGGAATTACGGAAGGTGAAGATGCTCAATTTGCTCCCGTCACCTGGGGAGACGTCGCGGATGGTGTGGCCGGCTCACGGTTTCGTTTTCGATTCATCTCGGATGAGAACCAGGTCTTAGACGGTGCGTATGTAGACGATATTCGCGTCGCCTGTGTGGCCAGTCCACCCTCGGGAACAACGGACTACCAGTTTCTTCTGGGAACGTCGATGGCTACTCCTCATGTGGCAGG
>CABVRR010000007.1:39592-66965 GCA_902500705.1 uncultured Nitrospira sp. | reverse complement strand
CCACGGCCATTCGCAGCGCCGGCCGAGTCATGAAAGAGTCCAAAGACGTCGGCGCCGCAGAAGAAAACGTGGCCGCGCTTCAACAACAATTGGCCGACCTCGATGCGCAATTCAAATCCGAAAGCGATGCTCTAGCTGCCGCCACCGATCCGTTGAGCGAAAAGCTTGATGCGATTTCCATCAAGCCCACAAAAGCCAACATTGCCGTCAAACTGGTCGTTCTTGCCTGGACGCCCCATTGGCGCGATGCCGCCGGTACCCTCACTCCTGCCTGGTCATAAGCGTTCATAAGTCTCACAGTTCTACTCGCGTAAGAGATTGCTGTTACCACACGGCAATCTTTCCCGTTGTGCTTGCAAGACATCCCGTCGATCTTTCTGGAAACATCCCTTAATAGCTGGCGAGTACGAAAGTCATGGCGAAGCGAGATGATCGTGTAACGCCACTTGCTGCGATCCGTTCTCAAGCCGCGACAGTCCAAGAGGGCGGGACGAAAGGGCTATGCCATGACGGCGCTAGGGGCATATGGGCCTGATAAAGGTGCAAGGACTACGTGTGAAAAGCCGGGTGTACGTTCTTGCTGCTACAGTTTTTCAAGTGCGCACCGAATTGACGAGTAATTACTCGAGAAAACAACGTGTCTGAGGAGTTCCACCTGAACGATACATGGTGCGCGCGGTGTTTGTCCTGAGTCGTTGTTGGTGTTGTAGAGAGATTGCTCAAACAATGTCCCACTTTAAAGTACTCTTACGGCGCCTGCTGTCGATGTGGTTTGAGTTGCGAGGGCAAGGCGGCCTGTTGTCGCAATGGGGAGGTGTCATTGGAGCCATATGGGTGTTACTTGCGGTGGTCGGGATAGGACTTCTGTGGCATCTCAAGACACTGGGGGAAACTCTGACGCAAACGCTTGTGCTTCAAGGTGCAGATATTAACGCTTCCGTGATGGAGGAGGTCCGTAAGTACTACTCGTCGAATGTCATCGGACCACTTCGGGGAATCGGGATAAAAGTTACGAGCGACTATGCGACGAAGACACATGCGATTCCCTTGCCGGCAACCATGGCGATCGAAGTAGGTGGGCGTCTCCGTGACAAAATTCAGGGAGTAGATGTCCGACTCTATGGTGATCATACCTTTCTTGGGCAGTCGGTCGGCGGTCGTCGTGATGCGTTTGAGCGGGAGGCGCTCATGTGGCTGCGAGACCATCCGGATAAACCCTATTATCGATTTGAAACGATTGGAGGCGTCCGGCAGTTACGCTATGCCAAAGCGGATGTTGCGTCGACCGGCTGTCTAGAGTGCCACAATAGTCGTCCGGAAAGCCCAACACATATGTGGCGAGAAGGGGATGTGCTGGGAGTGCTGGAGATTGTGCGGCCGATTTCTTCGAGCGCGATGCTGATCCAACATGAACTCCAAACGCTCTTTGGACTCTTTACCGGCGTCTGTCTGCTGGGGTTGGGGGGGATGGGACTGGCCATGCACAGAGTGAGGCGTGCTGCAGTCATACTGAAGGATCTCGTTCACATGCGGACTATCGAACTCGAGAGAGCCAAGGAGCACGCTGAGCAAACGGCCAAAGCCAAGGCAAAAGTCTTGTCGACCGTACAGGCATTTTTTGTGGGAGTCGACCACCACGGAATGGTCGTGGAATGGACGCCAGTCGCCGAACAGTTTTTTAGAATTCCTCTAGCCGATGTGATCGGTCGATCGTTCATCTCTCTACCCATTCAGTGGGATTGGGACAAGGTTCGCAGGGCATTGGAACGGTCGCACATGGGGGAAAGACAAATTGTGCTGGATGCGTTCGAAGTAACTATCGAAGGAAAGCAACCACGCTTTCTTCGACTGACTATCACCACGCTGGTTGAGGAACAGGATCGGAGCATCACCGTCATGGGCGAAGACGTGACCGATCGATTACGCATGGAACGTGATCTTGCCTCTGCACAAAAGCTTGAGGCCATCGGCCAGCTGGCTTCAGGTATTGCACACGAAATTAATACGCCCATCCAATTTGTGGGTGACAATATCGATTTCCTAGGCACATCGTTCACCGAAATCAGACACATGCTTGACGCGCAACGCCAGATTCTCATGGCAACCAAGAGCGAGGGCTGCTCGAAAGAGTTGATCACCGCCTATGAGTCAGTTGAGAACTCAGCAGACATAAATTACCTGATGATGGAAATTCCAAAGGCGCTTGAACAGTCCGCCGAGGGCATCAACCGTGTCGCTAAGATCGTGCTGGCGATGAAAGAGTTCGCCCATCCCGGCGGTGAAGAGAAAACCAGCGTGGATATCAATAAAGCGATTACAAGTACGGTGACCGTTGCACGAAATGAATGGAGATATGTGGCCGACATCACGACCGATCTTGATCCTGCTCTCCCTCAGGTGCCGTGCCTACTCGGAGAGTTTAACCAGGTCATCCTCAACATGATCGTCAATGCTGCTCATGCCATCGGCGAAGTCCTCGGGGATAGCGGTCAGAAAGGGCTCATTACGATTACGTCGCGTCGTGCAGAGGAGTGGATAGAAATCGAGATCTCAGATACGGGGGGCGGTATGTCCGAGAAGATCCAGCAGAAAATATTCGATCCGTTCTTTACCACCAAGAGCCTTGGGAAAGGCACAGGGCAAGGTCTTGCCATCGCGCGATCCGTCATCGTGGACAAGCACTGTGGGACGATCACCGTCAAAAGTCAGGTAGGGAAGGGGACCTCATTTATTATCCGCCTCCCGCTCACGGACTTGCATTCTATGAGTTCTGTGGAGAAAGCCGCGTGACGCACGTGGCCTACGGCCTCCAGAAGAGAGAGACTTGTGCTGAAACAGATTCTGTTTGTGGATGACGAGCCCATACTCCTGGAAGGGCTCAAACGCTCGCTCCGCTCCATGCGAAATCACTATACCATGACATTCTCAGCCAGCAGTGAGGAGGCGTTGAAGGTGTTGGCACAAACGCCGTACGACGTGGTGGTCTCGGATATGCGCATGCCGAAAATGGATGGGGCTCAGCTTTTGAGTGAGGTGCAGTGTCGTTATCCGGATGTGGTTCGGATTATCTTGTCCGGGTATTCCGATCACGAGACCATTCTTCGGTCGATTAACGCCACGCATCAGTTTCTTGTGAAACCCTGCAGGCCGGAGCAGCTCAAGGCCACGCTCCAGCGGGTATGCGGGCTACGGGATGTGCTGAAGAACGCGACTCTCCGAACGCTGGTGACGGGACTGCAGACGATTCCCAGCCTTCCGGAGCATGTGTCGGCGATCGGTCAAGAGGCTAAGTCGGCAGCGACCTCAATCAACTCTATCGAGAAAATCATCAAGCAAGACATGGGCATGACGGCAAAAATCCTTCAGTTGGCGAACTCGACGTTTTTTGGTACGCGGGGGGCCGTCTCAACGGTAGAGCAGGCTGTGAGTTTTCTTGGGTTGGACATCGTCCAGCCGCTGCTTTTGGTTGATCATGTCTTTTCAGAATTCTCACCGCAACAATCAACTGTGTTCCAGATCGACCGTCTTTGGACGGAAAGTTTGGAAGTGGCTGCCCTGTCTCAAGAGATTGCCAAGTCGGTGGGGTGCACGCCATTTGAAACAGAACAGGTCTATATCGCAGGGCTGCTTCATGATATCGGCATTCTTGTCTTGGCGGCGAATTTCACAGATCGATATCGAATCGTCTTGGAGACGTCTGCAAACGAAGGACGCTCGGTCTGGGAGCTGGAGCAAATTGAGTTTGGCGCGACCCATGCGGAGGTTGGCGCGTATTTGATGGGGATCTGGGGGATGAGTGATTCAATCGTTGAAGCCGTCATGTACCATCACCGGCCGCGGGAGTGTCCAGGGAAAGCCTTCAGCCCATTGACGGCGGTGCATGTGGCGAATGAGTTGCGACAGGGGCATCCGACGCAGGCGACCGAGGAGCTGTTGGGTCGGCTTGATAGAGATTATCTCAATGCGCTCAACCTCATCAGCCGACTGCCGGATTGGCAACGATTAGCCGAATTGCTGGAGAAGGGGAAGACTTATGGCTGATGCCATTCTCTGGATAGATGATGATCCGTGTGTGCTGGACGGCTATACACGTCGCTGCCACAATCAGTTCAACATCGAATGCGCAGTGAGTGCGGAGCAAGGCTTCCAGATGATCGCCGAACGAGGCCCGTTTGCGGTCGTCGTGTCAGACCTGAAAATGCCGGGTATGAACGGGATTCAGTTTTTGTCGAAGGTTCGAGAACAGGCGCCCGATACGGTTCGTATCTTGCTGACGGGTCATGCAGACCTGCAGGCGGCGATCGAGGCGATTAATCACGGGCAGATTTTCAGATTCTTGACCAAGCCCTGCACAGGGTACGCGTGGGCGACTGCGCTTCATGCAGGTCTGAGACAGCATCACTTGATCACCGCAGAACAAGAGCTGTTGGAACAGACGCTCAGTGGGAGTATCAAGGTACTGTGTGAAATGCTGTCATTGGCCAATCCTACGGCATTCGGGCGGTCATCCCGCATTGCACGGTATGCTGAGGGGATTGTGACGCACCTTCAGCTCAGCGAGTCATGGGAGATTATTACCGCGGCAATGTTGTCTCAGATCGGCTGCGTGATTCTGCCTGAAAAGGTGCTCGAAAAAGTGTATCAAGGAAAGTCATTGACATCAGAGGAGGCGCATTTACTGAATCAACATCCGCTTGTGGGGTACGATCTGCTTGTCGAGATTCCGAGAATGGCCCGTGTGGCGGAAATCATCAAGTATCAAGACCAGTACTACGACGGGGTGAGCAGATCAGGCGATCATCGACAAGGCACAGACATCCCGATAGGAGCACGAATTTTACGGGTCGCCTTGGATTTCGATTGGTTTCAATCGACAGGGAAGACAAAGACGGAGGCCTTCAACCTGCTGCAGCAACGGAAAGACTGGTACGATCCTGACGTCGTGACTGCGTTGAAAGCCGCGTTCTACCATGACATTAAATATGAAATGCGGACGGTTGTGATAACAGATCTTCGCCCGGGTATGGTTTTGTCCGAAGATGTGAGGTCGGATACAAACGCGCTTCTTGCGTTACACGGTCAAGTGGTCACCAAGTCCATGATGATGCGGTTACAAAGCTTTACTCGATGGATCGGAATCCGACAGCCGTTCACAGTACTGATCGAAATGGATCAGGAAGATTCTGATAGCTCATTCGGAGGAGTCAGGGTACGCAACATAGCGTGATCGAGTAGTTGCCGTGATGTGAATAGTTCTGTCGGAACGACTCATTAGTAGAGCTTCACCGAAATCAAGCCTTCTAGATTACTTATCGCGCAAGGTGTTGGACTAGGCTTCGATACCGAACGCACTCTGGGGCCGGTTCTCGTTGTCCCGGTGGACCCAATCCTCGACCTGCCGTTTCAATTCCTTCACCTGCTCGCCCTTCGGTCGCGTGCACCGCGATAGGTCTCGAAAGTCACATATCAAGGGTGAGGAATGCTCGTGTTCTATCTCATTGAAATCTCATGAGTTATCTAAGGTTGCTCATCAAAAAGCTTTTTAACGCCGATATCGGCTGGAACAGAAACCCTCTATACCTCTACTCCATTTACGCATCATTCGAATCAAGTTTTCTATTTAAGTAACCGAGACAATATCGGACCGATTTCAGGGTCTGATTGACCGCTTGCCTAACCGGATTCGCTGCCGGCCATGCCGGATGAGAGCCGGTATGCCATTTTGAAGGGTGTTGTGCACACGCGTCGAGAGCCGCGATCGCATAAGGAGATCTCTGAATGGAAATTCATGCGCTTCGATATGATCAAAAGCGACAATGGTCGGCCACACTGCCGCCGGTTGATTCTCAGCGGACGCTTATCTTGATGTTCGGCTCTTCACATTTTGTGGATTCGGCTGATCCAATCCGTGAATTGATCGACCACTATCCTCGGTCGGTAGTGATCGGGTGCTCCACCGCGGGCGAGATTCTCGGCACACAGATTTTTGATGAAAGTCTCAGCGCAGCGATTGTGCGGTTTGACCATACCGACATCAAAATGGCCTCTGCCCCAGCCGGCTCGCCGGACGACTCATTCAAAGCAGGTCAAGACATCGCACAGCAGCTTCACGATGCACGATTGAAAGGCATTCTGGTTCTGTCCGACGGCCTCTGCGTGAATGGAAGCGAGTTGGTGCGAGGCGTGAATTCAATGGTTTCGGACTCGGTGGTCGTGACCGGGGGATTGGCCGGGGACGGAGACCGATTTCGTCGCACGTGGGTGCTGCAGGACCGTCGACCACAAGCTGGCTTTGTAACGGCTGTCGGGTTTTACGGTGACCGCATTCGGATCGGGCACGGATCGAAGGGAGGATGGGATCGGTTTGGACCGGAGCGACGGGTGACGAAATCGAAAGGAAACGTTCTGTTTGAGCTCGATGATCGTCCGGCACTCCTGCTTTACAAGGAGTATCTCGGCGATCGAGCTGCTGGATTGCCGGCGACAGGGTTATTGTTTCCACTCGCCTTGCGCGCCGACGAGTCAGACTCCAAGAGTCTGGTCCGAACCATTTTGGGTGTTGATGAACGGGAACAATCCCTGACCTTTGCCGGGGATATTCCCGAGGGAGCGCTTGCGCAGCTAATGAAAGCCAATTTCGATCGCTTGGTCCAAGGGGCGTCGGAGGCGGCGACATCCACTAAGTTATCGACCGATGGCGGCCCCCGCACACTCGCCATCGCGATCAGTTGCGTGGGGCGCCGTCTGGTGTTGGGAGGAAGGACAGAAGAAGAAATCGAAGCCACGCTGGACGTGCTTCCCCAAGGGACACAACAAATCGGTTTTTACTCGTATGGAGAGATTTCTCCGTATGCGACAGGGACCTGTGATCTTCATAACCAGACGATGACATTGACGACACTGAGCGAGGCTGCGTGACCCTTCATGCATCCCTTGTTGGCACGACAATTGAAGCGGCTGGGGGTTGATGCGAAGCGTCCTCCGACATCGATAGAGGCCTGGGGCGAGTTGCTGGAGAAAATTGATCGCAGCTACGTCGAAGCGGATCAAGGTCATGCTCTCTTGGAACGATCGCTGGCGCTGTCGTCAAAGGAAATGCAGGAGCTCTATGCTCAACTCAAACAACACAGTGACACAGAACTGGCGCAAGAACGAAACAAACTTCAGGCGGTGCTGCAGGCTCTCGGAAAAGGGCTCTGTGTCGTCGATTCAGCATGGAAGATCCAGATGGTTAACCAGCAAGCCGAGCACTTGTTCGGAATGACTGCTCAGACCCTCATGGGGCGCTCGGCATGCCAGATCATTGCCCCGGTACCGGAGGAATACCGTGAGGACTGTCTAATTGCCGATGCCACGTTGCCGCCGCTCGCATCGGGCGAAACCTACAGCACGGACGATGGGTTACTTGTGAGGGCGGATGGGCAGCTTATCCCCATCACACTCGTTGTCACGCCGATGTTGGTGGCCGGGAGAGTGACTGGGGCGGTCCTGGTCTTTAGAAATATCAGCCTTCAGAAGCAAATTGAGCGAGAACATCGAGAGACCGAGGACCTCCTGAGGCGAATCCAGAGCGGACTCTCCGAGCTTGCTAAAAACCCGCAGATCTATGGCGGAAATCGCCAAGAGGCGTTTCAAGCCGTCACCCGCGTGGCAGCCGACTGCCTCTGTGTGGAACGGGTCAGTATTTGGTTTTTTACGAAAGATCGCTCAGGCATTCAATGTGCGGACCTGTATCAATCGGCCGGTCGAACACATGCGCAGGGCACTGTGCTCTTGGCGACCGACTATCCGAAGTATTTCCAGGAGCTCGATTTCGAACGGATCGTTACCGCAGATGATGCCCAGACGGATCCGCGAACCAATGAATTTACGGCAAATTATCTGATCCCACTTGGGATTACCTCCATGCTGGATGTGCCGATTCGATTGGAAGGCCGGATGGTCGGCGTGATTTGTCACGAACATACCGGGACGAAGCGGCAGTGGAGGCTCGAAGAACAGCATTTTGCCGTATCTGTCGCAAATACGGTGGCGCTGGCCATTGAGGCCGACGACAGACGAAAGGTCGAACAGGCCTTACGAACCAGCGAAGGACGCCTGACAACGACCGTTCAAAGTACGAACATCGGGATTTGGGATTGGGATCTGAGTACGAACGATGTGTATTTCTCGCCCGAGTGGAAACGGCAGCTCGGGTATGAAAATCATGAGCTGGCCGACTCGTTTCAAGAGTGGGAAAGCCGGCTGCATCCCGATGATCATGACCGTGCGAGGAGAAGCATTGAGGTCTACTTGACGACCCGATCATCTCAGTTCGAGCTGGAGCATCGGCTTCGCCATAAGGACGGGTCTTATCGGTGGATTTTGGCCCGTGGGACATCGATCAAGAACGACGCCGAGCTCTCGACCCGCATGGTCGCCATCAATATCGATGTAACGGATCGCAAACTGGCGGAGGAAGCGCTGCGTCAGGCCAAGGAAACAGCGGAAGCGGCGAATCGAGCGAAAAGTCAGTTCCTGGCGAATATGAGTCACGAAATACGCACGCCCATGAACGGTGTGCTCGGCATGGCGGAACTGTTGCTCCGATGTACGCTCAGCGACAAGGAGCGTCATCTGACGGAATCTATTCATCGATCCGGTTCGGTGCTGCTTGCCATTATCAACGACATCTTGGACTTCTCAAAAATCGAAGCCGGGAAGTTGCAACTGGAGGCCATCCCGTTTGAGGTTCGACCGACGATTCAAGAAGCAGTCAATTTAGCCATGCCAGCCGCGCATAAAAAGCATTTGGCTCTGTCCTGTCGAATCGCTCCCGACATTCCTGATTATTTACTCGGAGACCAGACAAGGCTCAGGCAGATCATCGTGAATTTAGTGGGGAATGCGATTAAATTTACGGAACACGGGACGGTTACAGTCTCTCTTGATCTTGAGAGTCAAACGAACGGCCTGTTTGGATTATCGGTGTGTGTCACCGATACGGGCATCGGTATCCCACTCGAGGTTCAGCCCCACCTCTTTGAAGCATTTTCACAGGCTGACGGTTCGACCACCAGGAAATATGGCGGGACGGGTTTGGGGCTCGCCATCGTCAAGCAGCTGGTCACCTTGATGGGCGGGATCGTTGAGCTTCGGAGTAATCTGGGAGCAGGATCCACGTTCAGGTTCACCGTGTATCTCAAGCCCTGTACCCCTCCTGTTCTCATCCCGGGGCCGGCCCCGTCGTTTCTAGGCAACGTAGATTCGGAGCGACTTAGCCTTCCGCCGGGTAAACTGGGACAGGCCCGCATTCTGCTGGTCGAGGATAACCCTGTGAATCGAGAAGTCGCCAGCGGCATGTTGGAGACGTTTGATTGTCGGATCGACACAGCGGAGAACGGGCGCGAAGCGGTTGCCGCCACAGATACGACGGACTATGACCTTGTCTTTATGGATTGCCAGATGCCGGAAATGGATGGGTTTACGGCGACCACATTGATTCGGAGGCGCGAGGCGCAATGTCAGGGAAATGGACGGACGGCGCACCAAGTACCGATCATCGCCTTGACCGCGCATGCCATGCAAGGAGATCGTGAGCTCTGCCTTGCTGCAGGGATGAATGACTATGTCACCAAACCCTTTACTCGCTCACAGCTGGAACGCACACTTTCCCGCTGGTTGCCCAATTGGAAACCGATTGAGGCTAGTCAAAAAGCCCACTCTCGAGCCTCAGTAGGAGCAGAGGCGAATGGCGCGCACGAAGCCGTCGCTCTCAACCCGACACTCGGCCCAGGAACAGCAAGCGACTCTCCGGTCATCGACCCGGCTGCCGTAGCGGCAGTTCGCGCACTGCAACGTCCCGGTCAACCCGATATTGTTGTCCGTGTGCTGGTTCAGTATCTCGAGACCTCGCAGCGTATCGTGAACGACATACGCGTGGCCGTGCAGTCGCGAAATGCGGCGGAACTGCGGGCAGCGGCGCATTGCCTAAAGTCAAGCAGCGCCCAGTTGGGTGCCTGTGCCCTGGCCGCAGACTGTCGCGAACTAGAAATGATGGGAACGAACCAAGAATTAGGGCGAGCCGAGGAAGCCTTGAGCAAGCTTGAACGCGACTACATGGCCGCGTGTGCCGCGTTTCAAGAGGAGTTGGCGAAAGGAAAATTCGCAGCATGACGATCGCCCGTCTCCCGACTGTTCTGATCATCGATGATGATGCCATCGTTCGATTATTGACTCGAGCCGCGCTCGAGCAATCTGGTTGGTCGGTCGAAGAGGCTGAAACCGGTCGCATTGGAATGGAGGCGTTTGTTCGTCACCGTCCGGACCTGGTCCTGCTGGACATCATCATGCCGGAGATGGATGGGTTTGCCGTATGCGCCGAGTTGCGTCGATTGCCTGAGGGGATGCATACGCCGATCCTCATCATGACGGGGCTTGAAGACTATCAGTCGATTACCCAAGCCTATGATGTCGGCGCAACCGATTTTATCGTCAAACCGATCAACCCAATTTTGTTGGGACATCGAGTTCGGTACATGTTGCGTGCCGGTCATGCGATGCGGGAGTTACGCGACAGCCAGGATCAGTTGGTGCGGGCTCGAGACGCGGCTCTTGAGGGAGCTCGGCTCAAATCTGAGTTCCTGGCGACGATCAGCCATGAGATCCGCACGCCGATGAACGGCATTATTGGGATGGACGAATTGTTGCTTGATACGGAACTTTCTCCTGAGCAGCGTGACTGTGCTGAAACGATCAAGGGGTCTGCCAAAGCGCTGCTGGAAATCATCAACGACATCTTGGATTTTTCCAAGCTCGATGCAGGTCGGGTTGCCTTGAATCGAGAGGAATTTGTGCTCAGTCGAGTGGTCGATGACAGTGTGACGGCGTTCCAAATGCGGGCGAATGAGAAGGGACTTCTCCTTCGATCTGAGATTATGTCGTCTGTGTCGGCGACGCTTTGGGGCGACTCGGCGCATCTTGGCCGGCTTCTTTGCGTATTGCTCAGTAACGCTGTGAAGTTTACTGAACGGGGAGAAATCTGCTTGCATGTCCAGCAGGCCTCTCGTCCGTCCGGTGAATCGATGAC
This sequence comes from uncultured Nitrospira sp., assembly GCA_902500705.1. Lineage (GTDB taxonomy): Bacteria > Nitrospirota > Nitrospiria > Nitrospirales > Nitrospiraceae > Nitrospira_D. The sequence goes on along the minus strand of CABVRR010000007.1, from coordinate 55,897 downwards.
CGACCTACGACAAAGTGCTGGCCGTGTCCGATTTACCGTGACGGACACAGGGATCGGGATCAGTGCGTCTGAGGCAGCGCGACTGTTTCAGCCTTTTGTGCAGGCGGATGGATCCAATCAGCGCAAGTATGGGGGCACCGGCCTGGGACTGGCGCTTGCCAAACAGCTTGTTGAGCTGATGGGGGGAACGTTGGAATTCGAGAGCGAGCCTGGGAAGGGAAGCCGATTTTGGTTTGACCTCTCGCTTGGACGAGCCGGTGACGGTCGTCCACAAGCGACAGAGCCTTGTCGTGCGCTCGTGTACGTCAAAGAAGCCGTCAGTCAGGCCGTTATCGTACGAACGTTGGAAAAACTTGGGTATCGAGTTCACGTTAGTACAGAGATGAAGGACCTTTTTGTGGTCAGTGCCGAGGCTGCCCCCGCACTGTTGGTCGTCGAGCTTGACGCGTTAACGACCGACGAGGAACGAATGAAAATACACATGCTGAAGGATCGATTGCCCCAGCTCAGGATTCTTGGGGTAGGGCATGAGCGTTCTCAGGGCGATCCTTCATCGCAGCGCAGGCTTCGAGCAGATGGATATCTGGAAGAACCGCTGACCGTTGAGGCCATCAAGGCAGCTGTCGAGGCTTAGGAGCATCTCATACCAATCGCCTCGGATGATTGCAATTTCATCATGTGATCCAGGCGCTCGTCGGTAAAGAAGGTTACGCCCGCTAGTGTTTTTTGTCCTTCTGCATGATCTTGTCCGTCCAGGCAAGTAGGATGGCGGAGGCCAGGAAGGTCATGTGAATAAAGATCTTCCACTTCAGATGTTCAGGGTTTTCATTGGCGACGTCCACGAAACCTTTCAATAAATGAATGCTGGAGATGCCGATCAAGGAAGCCGCCAGCTTGATCTTAATGGTGCCTGGATCAACATGGGTCAGCCAGTCCGGCCTGTCAGGGTGATGCTCCAAGTCCAGTTTGCTGACGAAGGTTGCATACCCCCCTATCACGACCATGGTCAGCAGATTGGCGACCATGGTGACATCGATCAACCCTAAGACTCCCAGCATGAACGTGGTTTCATTCATCTTGTCGATGTGGACCACCATTTCCCAGAGCTCAATGAGAAATTTATACGCATAGAGCAGCTCAGCCACGATGAGTCCGGCATAGAGCGGAGCTTGAATCCATCGACTGGCAAAGACGATAGATTCAAAAGCTGCTTCGACCGGATTGCTGGCCGAGTGCGAAGGTTTCGGTGATTTGTGTGTCTCTCGGGATTCATGCGACGGAACTTCGGACATCACGCCCCTCCTCTAGAGTCCAACGAAGACGTGCCTTCACGTCACGAATCAACGGCGAGGCGTATCCTAGTCAGGGAGTTCGACGCTGTCAATTCACGATTCCGTGATGTTTCCGAACTGCGTGAGCGATGCTGAGGGGCTTGAGATCTTCACAGACAGCTGGGAGTCGGTGCACGATGAGCCGGTATCCTGATCTCGCGGCAAAAGAAGACGTGTATGAGAGTTGAGATGAAGGATCGGCGTCCGGTACTTCGGTTCCACCGTATCAGGAAGTTGGAGTGATAGGTAAACGCACCCCCGAACCTTTAAAGCTTCCGGCATAGAAGGCGGCAATCTGGGACCGGCGCCCGATATTTAGTTTTGAGTAAACATTTGCGAGGTAGTTCTTCACGGTTTTTTCGCTGAGCCGAAGATCCTGGGCGATTTCCTTGTTCGTGAGCCCCTTGGCCACCAAGGGGAGAAGGCGTTGCTCTTGCGGAGAAAAGAGTGGGCGCTTTGATTGTCTCGGCTCATGAGGCGTACTCCTTAGCCACTCCAGTGTCCGTTTCGTCAAGCGAGGATCAATGAGCGCGTGGCCGGCCGCCACGGTCTGAATGGCACGAATGAGGGCCTGGGATGCAATGTCCTTGAGAATATAGCCCTGAGCACCGGACAGTATCGCCTCGAGCACGGTATGGTCGTCGGCGAAGCTCGTTAAAAACAACACACGGGTGTCGGGACACTTGGAAAGGATCTCACGAGCCGCATCGACCCCGCTGCCGTCGGGCAGTCGGATATCGAGTAAAAGAAGGTCCGGTTTCAACCGATAACAGAGTTTCTTCGCCTCCTCCATTCGTCCACCTTGCCCCACCACCGTCATGCCGGGTGTTAGATTAAGAACCGCGCAGAGTCCGATACGGACGACCTCGTGATCATCCACTAAGACCAGGCGAATCGGTTTACGTCTACTCATAGATATTTCCCTTCTTCAGCGGAACGGTCACCAGTATACAGGTCCCTTTCCCAGGCGCACTCTTGAGGGTAAAGGTGGCGGAGATTTGCTTGGCTCGTGCGGCCATATTGGCCAACCCATGACCGGTCCGACGTTTGCGTGTGGTGGAAAACCCAATTCCGTCGTCGCTGATGCTCAAACGGATTGCGTTATCCACCAGACTGAGTCGAACCCACCGCTGAGTCGCCTGTGCATGGCGCATGCTGTTGCTGAGAGCTTCTCGTACGATGTTGAGCAGGTGTTCTCCCAACTTCGGGGTGATGAAAGAGAGAACCGGGTTCGCGAGATCCAATTCGGGTGTGGATTGACCAGCTCCGGATACCGATAGGATGAGTTGCCGCAGGGCTTGCTCGAAGTCCAGTTCCGCCGTGGTACGTTGCGTCAGCAAGGTAATGAATCGCCGAACATCAAACATCAGACTGTTCAGCTGGTCAATAGCCTGAGCGATATGAACTTTCGATTGCCGAAGGGATTTCCCCATCGTCAACTTGCCGGCTTCCAACTGCATGCCGACCGCGTAGAGAGCCTGTAAAATATTGTCGTGCAAGTCTCGGCTCAAGTGCTCACGCTCTTCCATCGCCAGTTTGCGCTCGGTAATGTCTTGAACGGCGGCAAGAAGGAGGGGGCCAGCATGACCGAACAATTCAACACGAGTTGCTTTGACTGAGACCCAAATAATTTCGCCGGATTTTCGGATGTATCGCTTTTCGTAAACATAGTTCGATCGAACCCCTCGAAAAAACTCCTCCGTCAACTGAATATTGGCCGACAGATCGTCCGGGTGTGTATAGAGGGCATACGTGCTTCCGATAATTTCGTGTTCTTCATACCCGGTCAACTCACAAAACGATTTATTGGCGCTGATCGCCCGCCAGTTTTCATCGAGGATACAGAGTCCGACGGGAGCCTCCGCCACGAAGCGTTGAAGTCTGAGCTCGCTTGCCCGTAAGGCCTCCGCCGCCCGCCTATGTTCGGTCGTATCCCGGAAGCTCCAGACACGGCCGACAATTTCACCGTCAAGGACCTGTGGTTTCGCGTAGCGCTCGAACACTCGTCCATCTTTGAACTCCAGAACATCGAAGCTCTCGTGATCAGGGTGTGCGTATAATTCACGGACTTTCTGCAAGAATGCGTCGGGGGTCTGCAACTGGTCGACGACAAAGTTCAACAACATGCCATCGTCTCCGCGGTCCACGAGTGTCTGGGGAATGTTCCAGAGATGCTGGAAGCGCTGATTCAGAATCGTCACTTTCCCCTGTTGGTCGATCACGAGCAGGCCGTCTGCGACTGAATTGATAGCGGCTTGAAGAAGTGAGTAAGAGCGTTTGCGATCGTCGATATGTTGGATGACGGCTATCAAGTAGGCCTCGTCGTTCGACGTCGAGTGAACAAGTGAGATGGTGGAATCGACCCAGACCCACGACTGATCGCTACGACGATAACGTTTCTCCATGGAAAACGACAGACGCTTTCCGGCGAGTAATTCATGGAGATAGTTCAGGTTGACTTCGAGGTCGCCTGGATGGGTACAGTCGTAGAGACTGCGCTGAAGCATCGTTTCCTGCGAATATCCCAGTATCTCGCATAGGCGGGGGTTGACTCGGAGAAAATGACCGTCCAGGGTGAGCTGGGCGATCCCGACTCCGGCGTGTTCATAGAGCGCTTTCCAGAGCGCCTCGTTTTCCCGTATCTGGTCATTGGCTAGACGGTGTTTGGTAATGTCGCGTACGATGCAGCCCACCGTGGCGGGACTCTCACCGCTTGCGGGAATAAGCGTCAGGACTCCCGAGAAGTGTCGCAATGTGCCGTCCACTTCTAACGAGTAGTCAACCGTGGATGTCTCGCCTGTGCCGATAACTTGACGGATGGTCGCGAGATGCGTCGCACCGGTTTCCGGTCCGAAGACATCGGTGACGCACGTGCCGACAAGGTCCTGTTTGGAAAATGAAAGTTTGTCGCGATTGCGAGTCCACACATTCAAGTATCTGCCGTCTTGATCGAATTCGAAAGCCAAGTCGTCCAATGCTTCCAGAAATGAGCGAAGACGAGCCTCGCTCTTATTCTTGGCTTCTTCAGCTCGTTTCAGATCGGACTGATCCACATAAAGGCCGACGGCAAGCGAGAACTGGCCAAGACCGTCATACACAAAGACGGGCCAGAGCAAGAGATCGAGTATCGTGCCGTCTTTACGTCGGCGTCGTAGCGGGATGGGGCCAGTCACTTCACCACGTGTTCCTGCCCGCCATAAGGCGTCAGCCGACGCTTCTTCGCCCGGCGGAATGTAGGGGAGCTCATGTCCAAGCACTTCTTTGTCCGACCAGCCGAACAGGCGTGTCGCGGCCTGGTTCCAGCTGGTGACATGGGCCTCTCGATCGAGTCCGATCAGCGGGAGTGCAGACTCTTTGACGAGCGTCTCAAGAAGGTGTGAAGTCTCGCGCAACTGGTCTTCAGTCCGTTTCCGTTCCGTAATGTCTTCACAGACCACCAGCACGATGATCTGGCCGGTGTCATCATGAATCGCTCGTGCGCGCTCTGTAACCCAAAGCCTGGTCCCGTCCTGTCTGACCTTTTGGATTTCCCATTGAAAGAGTGTGTATGGATTGGATGAACAGGCGTGCAGCTGCTCCAAGACCGTCCGGTGATCTTTGGGGTCGAATAATCGTACGATTGATTGACCGGTGAGATCTCCCTCTTTGTATCCAAGTTGAGTCGCCCCAAAGGAATTGACCGACTGAATCCTGCCTTCAGCGGTCAATGTGAAGTACATGAAGGGATTCTGTTCATACAGCGCCTGGTATCGACGTTCGCATACTTTGAGCGCTGATTCGGCCTGCTGTCTTCGTTCAATTTCCTTCCTAAGCTCAAGAAGGGCGTCCTCCAAGGCTGCTGTTTGTTCACGGCTTGTCACATCGACCGTGCCTTCAACACCATGTTGGACCAGTTCCAATTCGTTACGCATGCGGAAGCCTGTACGTGTGTGGATCTCTCATCCCCAGGTTTCCATTTGGCCATCGCTGTGCGCCGACCGGTGTGCCAAATCGTGCTCGTGTTCAAAAGTTTGCAACGCTTGCTGCAACTCAAACATCCAGCGGCATAAATGAAGATATTGGGTGGGCAGTGAGTGCTCGGTATTCAGCAGCGCACGCATAGGGAAACATCTCGGTGTCATAAAGGATGAAGCGACCACGTTCACTCGCTTCTCCTGGTAGGTGAATCAGTCTATGAATATCACGCTGACTATCAGTATAAAGCCTACTGGCCTTTCAATTCCAGATCGGCCTTTGAGAGTCACGGGGGAACGGAAGAAGGAGAGCTGTGGGTCTGAGCTAACGGCAGGTTCCCTAGGGCTTTGGACTGCGGGAGACTCCAGGCACTTGAGTTTCTTTCATGAACCAGGCGACGGCTTCGGTGCGACGCTTGACATGAAGCTTGTCGAAAATATTGGCGAGATAGTTTTTTACGGTTTTGTCGCTCAAGCGAAGATGAGCGGCGATCTCTTTATTGGTTTTTCCTTCGGCCAAAAGCGGAAGGATCAGGCGTTCTTGCGGGGACAGTCGAGAGGTTCCATGGACGGCCACTCCAAGGTGTGAACTGGTCCGAATCCAATGCAGGGCCTGTTGGGTGACTCGTGGGTCGAGATAGCCCTGCCCGCCGGCGACTGTGCGAATAGCGCGAATCAAGTCATCCATGCGGACATCTTTGAGGACGTATCCGTGGGCTCCGTTCTGGACTGCAGCCATCACCGTGGAGTCTTCTGCGTAACTGGTGAGCACGAGAATTCGAAGCTTCGGCGCAACGGCCAGAAGCCGTCGACAGGCTTCGGTGACCGAGGCATCGGGAAGCTTGACATCAAGCAACACCATCTGAGGGGCGAGACGTTCGACGGTTGTGACCCCCTCCGCCGCCGTTCCAGCCTCTCCAATGATTGTCATGTCCGGCTCGAGGTGAAGCAGCGCGCGTAACCCTCTGCGGACCATCTCGTGATCGTCGATCAGAACGATACTGGTTGATGATGGTTTCATACGAAAGTCAAAAGGGGTTCCGTGGAAAATTCCACGATGATACGGGTCCCTGCTCCGGTCTTGGATTGAATCCGTAGCGTTCCGCCGAGTCGCTTGGCTCGAGTTTCCATGTTGGTAAGGCCGTATCCTCGTGACCGGTCGATCGCCGTCGAAAACCCTACGCCGTCGTCGTGAATGCTTACTCGGATTCTCCCTTCTCGCATGCGAACCGAGACGACCGCCTGGGTTGCGTCGGCATGGCGAGCGCAGTTGCTGAGCGCCTCACGCGCGATGTTGAGGATTTCTCGCTCTTCCTCATTCGTCAGGACTTCAACGGCGCTGCGCTGGAGATCGAGTTTCACGCGCAAGCGCCCCAGTTGCTCATAGGTCATACACAGCGCGGAAAGCTCTGACGGCAGGTCGAATTCCTGAACGCTTCCCGACTCTAACTCCCGAATCATTCCGCGGACTTCATGAATCAGCTGATTGATCTGATGGGTCATCCGGTCGTCGGTTTCTTTCAACTCTGCCGTGTGATCGTTGCGAGTCCGTCGGGCGGTTTCGATGTTCAAGCCGATCGCGTACAGCGACTGCAACACGGAGTCGTGCAGGTCTCGACCGATGCGGCTCCGATCTTCCAGGAGTTTACTCAATCGGTTTTCAGTCGCCTTGAATGCGGTGGAGAGTTCGCCCGCGCAAGGCTTCAACTGGTAGAGGTCCAGAGATTCCTGGGGTGATCTCCCCGGACGAGCAGCGGGAAGCGCCGGGTTTGTACGAAGCCTGCCGTCCAATAGTTGAAATCTTGTTCTGCCTTCCGACACGCCTGCCTCCATATTCTTCTCGGATTCGAATTTCGAGTCTCTTAGATCGGGGTCTGAATCGTACGTCACTCACTGAATCACTAGCTCCTGCAAGTAATACCTACAGTATGGCGTCCTGGAAAACACCTGGCGGACCCGCCAGGTGACGTTTCCTTAGTGAAATGGTTCCATTCGCCTCCCTCACGTGGCAATTGGCCCTATTGAGGCCCCCCCCCCATCAGTCCTGGCAAAAAGGAGACCATATGCAAGTATTAACGGCAGGAGAGGAAAGAGCAGTTGCGTTCTGCGAAGGAGAACTTTGCATTAGAACACTCGAAACCAAAGAAGACTTAACAAAAGCCTATCAATTACGGCATCGAGTATTCGCGGAACGGCTGAAATGGGTACCCGAACAGACGAACGGTCTCGAATCCGATATGTACGATGCGTGGAGTACCTCAATCGGAGTATTTGCTGGAGACAACACATTGCTGGGATTAGTCCGTATGACCCACGCGCCTGTCCCATTCATGCTGGAGAGTGAATTCAGCGCCTGCCTTATGGGCGGCCATCGGGTTCGAAAAGAAACCGACACAGCGGAAATTACTCGCCTTGCCATTGATCCAGCTATCACTGATCGTGGGCTTTCTTCGAGATTGATGAAAACGATTTTCAAGGGGATGTATCAATGGTGTCTGCTTCATGAGGTCCGCTATACGTACATGGTGGTGGAACATAGACTCTTGCGGGTTGTTCAGCGTATGGGATGGCCGTGCAAGGCTCTAGGAGAGCCGGTCGCGTTACCACCGGCTGAGGTCTTTTCCATCGGAGGAGTGCTTGATTTAGAGGAATTTCGTTCTCAGGCCTCAGTAAGTCGTTCCGCCATGTTGGATTGGCTGACAACGACAGCGCCGACTCTAGGGCCAGCCTATGCACAACAACCGACGCAGGGCCAGAAAAGTGAGATGGAGGCCTATGCAAAATTGGCTGAAGGTCGACTATCGTCGTACGCGACCTAGCCGGAAGAGGATGATAGCCAACGGCAGGTGGATTGACCCTTCAGGGTGGTGACTAACTGGCGGTCGGTAATCCGTGGAGCGCGGGTAGGCCGTGCTCGATCGCAGTTGCCACAGCCTGGGAGCGAGAAGTTACTTCTAGTTTCGAAAAAATACTCTCAATATGGAATCGTACGGTCCGTTCACTGACTCCCAGAATTTTGCCTATTTCCCAATTAGTTTTTCCGTTCTTCATCCAATTGAGGATCGTCACCTCGCGAGAGGAGAGCGCTTTGACACATCGATCTATTTGCGGCACAGATTGTGGGGCAGTTCGTAGCAGAGCCAGGTGAATATAATATCCCACGTATTCAACGAGTGGAACCAATCGTTTTGCATCGAGCGCATGCTCGCTGGCGAATGAACAAAACGTGGCGACTCCACAAGCCTGATCGATGGAACCTGTTGTGATGCCGTCGCAGAGGCCGAACTGCCGCGCCGTGGTGATAAACTCATGCTCTTTCTCAGAAGACATATGCTGATAGATCGCTTGCCAATGTTGTGTGCCTGGTGACTTCAAGGCTGACTGGAACACCGGGTCGACATCCGCAAACCCATTTTTCCAGTACATATATAACCATTCATCCGGGTAACTGGCGTTGACGACATTACTGAATCCGGCAAATGTTCGATTTGGCCCAAGGCGAGCGAGCCCACCTAAGGCTCGTGTGAAGGAGAAATGATTTTGGAAGAGAACAAGCACATCGCGCACATGATCAGGGGTCTGTGCCTGCATCGTGTAATGGAGAACCTCAAGAAAGTTCTGACACTCGGATTTAGAGAGAGTGTCAAAGGCGGCTCGTGGGAAAGCTTGAGTTGTTGACCTATTTGCCATAGGGATCCTCCTTCCACACTTTTGGGGGCAGACTATACCATACGAGTCAGCCAAAAAAATCGAGGAAAACATTAATAGAACGTCTCCCTATCATGAATAGGGCTATTTGTCCTTATACGAACGGCCCATTCATCCATTTACTTTTCCTTGTCGTGAGAGGATTATCAGCACCCCAGGGAAAGTTGTGGTGGTAGGACTCCCTAAAAGTAAACGGCTTGACGGGGTACCAAAGTTCGGATGCATGCCTGGCGGATTACCTGGATTATCCTACTGAACCTCTCCGGCCCTGTCCTCACGCCAATGGAGGCTGATGCCCAAGCGCTACGTTTCCAACCTCAAGGCGCACGTGCGGCAGGGCAGGGCAACGCCTTCGCAGCTGAAGCCAATGATGCATCTGCGATTCACTACAACCCGGCAGGATTGACTCAAGTTCCCGGCATCCAAAGCGTGTTTGGGGCCAGTGCGCTTGGTGGATCCGTTAAGTTCAAGAGCTCGACGGGCCTCGATAGTCGGGGTGATTTCAACGACAGCGTGAACTGGCCTCCGCCGAGTAGCTTTTATCTCAGTGCGAATCTGGGCGCGATTGGGTTGCCTGCCCTCTCGTCCGTGACCCTTGGGATCGGCCTAACAGCGCCATTCGGGTTGAACACTCGCTTCCCGGTAGATGGTCCGTTCAATACCGCAGTGACCTCGACCGCGCTCCCTTTGATCGATATCAAACCCACGATTGCCTATAAAGTAAGCGAGAATCTTTCGGTTGGTGTGGGTGTCGATATCTATACGTTTGCGAGTTTTCTCGGCGAAGGACATGCAGAGCAGCGACAGATCAGCTCCGGGACCTTGGGTATTCCAGGTGGGGCATCTCTCGAACTCAACGGCAAGGGAACAGGAGTTGGCCTGAAAGCCAGTATACTCTATACCCCCGTGAGAAATGAAGCCGGACGTCCGATCGTCTCTCTTGGATTTGTCTATCGCTCACAGGCGGTGGTACCCCTCAATGGGGCGTTGCTGGTCAATGGATTGAAGGTCGCTGATGCCTCCACCGACCTCGTATTGCCTCAGATAATTACTGGAGCTGTGGCAATTTGGCCGGTACGGACAAGTATCAGTGAGTGGAAAGTCGAGCTCGATGTCGAGTATGTCGGGTGGAGTCTGAATAGAAACCTTGATATCCGTCTCTCGAATGGAACAACGATTCCACAGCCTCAACAGTGGAAGAACGTGCCGGTGATCGCATTGGGAACCGAATATCGATGGTTGGAACCGCAGTGGCTGCCGCATTGGGAGGTCTCGGTTCGAGCAGGGTATACGCGTACGGAAGATCCTGTGCCGGACCGAACCTTTAACCCCGGCACACTTTCCTTGCCGGCTCATACGCTGTCTCTCGGCACAGGTTTTTTGTGTAAAGGCGCGGGTCGCTTTCTGGGTGTGATTCCGTGCAGTGGAACGTCGGGGCTATGGCCGAAGGGAATTGGGGTTGATCTTGCGTATCAGGAATGGTTCTATGAATCACGTACCATCGTCAATAATTTGAATCCCACCGTCAACGGGACCTATCACGCATTTGTTCACCTAGGGACATTCAGTTTTCGCTATCTGTTTTGAGCGTACTGCACAATTTCTCCAGCGGTGTTTTCGTGTGGCATAAGACGCTAACATGACATTACTTGTACGTCTTGATGCAGACTATTTATTTAGCACTTGCCGAAGGTTCAAAACGGTTTCCGCATCAAGCCCGACTTCTTGTAGCGCTTCGTCGCTGGCCGAAGACAGTGCATCAAGACTGCCGAATCGTTCCAGCAGCTGATTGCGCCGAATCTCGCCGATTCCAATGACTTGATCCAACTTGGAGCTGATAAGGGATTTGCCGCGCAGTTTTCGATGGAACGTGATCGCGAAGCGGTGCGCTTCATCTCGAATGCGCTGGAGCAGATGGGTGGACGGCGATTGGGGTTTGAGCACGATCGGGTTTTTCCGTCCGGCCAGAAAGACCCGCTCGTCTTTGTCGCCGCGGGCTTTGGCCAGTCCAAGAATGGGCAGAGTCTGTTTCCCGATTTCCTTGAGCCCCTCCAGCGCGGCAGCCAGTTGACCGAGCCCACCGTCGATGAGAATCAGGTCCGGCTGAGTCAGATTCTCCTCTCGCCCATAACGGCGCGTGACCACTTCTTTCATACTAGCGAAGTCATTGGCCCCCGTGACCGTTTGGATCTTGAACCGCCGATAATCAGCCTTCTTCATCTGGCCATCCTCCCAGACAACCATTGAGGCGACTGATTGGTGCCCCAGTGTATTGGAAATGTCGAACCCTTCTATACGACGGGGAGCGGTTTCCAGTCGCAGCAACCGTTTGAGTTCCTCGCCGGCTTGTCGGTCGCGTTCCTCGTCGCGCAAGTGATCGGCGACGGCCGCCGCCGCATTCTCTTCGGCCAAGAGAACGAGCTGGTGCTTGACGCCTCGCTCAGGCGACAGCACACGCACAGAGTCTCCTCGCTTATCGGACAGCCATTGTTGAATCAGTGCGGCATCTTCGAGGTCGATCGGGACCAGAACTTCTCTCGGCGGCTGTCCATCCTTGTTATAGAACTGTTCGATCGCGGAGCGGACAAGCTCCTCGTCCGATGCATCAGCCGACTGGGGCCAGAAGAAATCCTTTCGTCCGATCAGCAAGCCGCCGCGCACAAACAGGATCTGAAGGTCTACGGCCGAACCCTGTCTGGCTAAACCGATCACGTCTTGATCGGTCGCCGACGTCTGCGTGATTCTCTGTTTTTCCAACATGCGTTGAATTTTGAAGAGGCGGTCGCGTAGGCGAGCCGCTTCCTCGAATTCTTCCCGTTCCGCTGCCGTTTCCATACGAGTACGGAGATCTTCCAACAACTCGCTGTCCCGGCCCTCCAGAAACTGGCGGACTTGTTTGACGATCTGATGGTATTCCTCTTTGGATTGATGCCCGGTACAGGGCGCCATGCACCGCTTAATCTCAAACTCGATGCAGGCCCGGTCGGCGGTCCCGTCGATGTCGATCGTGCACGTGGCAAGCGGGAACACGTGTTTGATGACTTTCAAGGTCTCTCTCAACGCATTTGCCGGTGTATATGGGCCGTAGTAAAGAGCCCCATCCTTTTGCACGCGGCGCACGATCGAGAGTCGAGGAAAATCCTCTTTGATGGGGAGTCTCACATAGGGATATTGTTTGTCGTCCCGCAACACGATATTGAAGCGGGGTTTATGGCGTTTGACTAAGTTGCTCTCAAGAATCAAGGCTTCGAGCGCTGATCGCGTCACCATCGTCTCGATGTCGGTGATGTGGCTGACGAGAAGACTGGTCTTGAGGCTATGGTCCGTGCCTTTTTGAAAGTACGATCGGACACGATCGGTGAGCATCGCCGCCTTCCCGATGTAGATAATTTCGCCCTGTGCGTTCTTGAATAAGTACACGCCGGGGCTCTCGGGTAAATGGGCGAGTTTGGATTGAAGAATCTCGAGTGTCATGGATCAACCGTTCATTCTTACTCGTAAGAATAACAGAAACGGTGTCGAGCGTTCTTTTAGTCGACGGAGTGCAGACATCGGCATATTTATTTCAATTCTCGGATAAACGAGGGACTGAACGTCCCTCGCGCGACTTCGGTTACCGGTCCCTTCATGGTGAGAGTGAAGTCCGGAGCTACGTCGATATTCAGCTTGCCCCCCGGCATCTTGACGGTGACGGGGCTCTTCACCAGTCCCAAGCGCACAGCCGCGCTGGCTGCGGCACAGGATGAAGAGCCGGACGCCTGTGTCTCGCCGGCGCCTCGCTCCCAAATCAAAATGAAGATCTCCTTTGGCCCAGTCGGCACAGCCAGCTGTACGTTGGTCCGTTTAGGAAACAGGTTGTGGTTTTCCAGAACCGGCCCAAGCGACAAGAGTTCTTCCCGTGACCAGGATGCTCCGACTGGTTTGAAGACCACACAATGAGGATTGCCGACGCTCACGCCGGTGAATGTGAGGGAGCGTCCGGCTGCTTCGATCGATTGCTGAACCAATTCGGGCACGTTCAGTGAACAGGGAAGCGCTTCAGGACTGAATGTGGCGATCCCCATCTCGACGGTCGCCGCTGATGCGTCGCCATGCCGGTCTAAATGCAGCTCAATACTGACCATCCCGCCCTTTGTCTCGACTGTGAAGCGTGTTTTCTTGGTCTTGCCGGTTGCATGAAGATAGCGCGCAAAAATTCTGAGACCGTTTCCTGATTTTTCCGCTTCACTGCCGTCCGGATTAAAAATGCGTAGTCCAAAATCAGCTCGTTTGGAGGAGACCAACGCGAGAATCCCGTCGCTGCCGACTCCCCAGTTGCGGTCGCAAATAGACGTGATGCGTTTTGGTATCAGCTTGAAAGTCAAGTCTCGCGGGTCCACCACAAGGTAGTCGTTGCCGAGACCATGTCCACGGAAAAACGCGTTCTTCATCTGCTTCTCCTCGTAAGTAATGTTGGCCGATCATTGGGCATTTCTCGCCGAGCGAGAAAAGAAGGTACTTCGGAGGCGAACTCATCGTCAACGGGAAGCATGTTGCGGCAGAAGTGCCGTAGACAAAGGACTTGCCGCGCAGCAAATCAGATGTGACGGGCAGTCGATGGTTAAACGATTTTTACGCCGGCCGGCCGTTCAATCAGTTCAATCTCATAGCCGTCCGGAGCATCAATGAAAATGAATCGGCTTCCAGAAGAGCTGGTCGTCGGACCATCCGTGATCCTGACACCCTGTGCATTGAGCGCCACGATTGTTTCGTCGAGGTGCTCTACTTGAAACGCAAGGTGGATCAGGTCTTCTTGCACTTTCACAGGGCCACTCGGAGGGAAACTGGTCAATTCAATCAGCTCGTCGCTATTGGGTACCCTCAAAAAGGCTAGGTGTGACCCTCGGGGAGAAGTCTTCCGTTCGATGACCTCAAGATTCAGCACGGTCGTGTAGAATCGAATGGTTTCATCTAAATCGCTGACGCGCATGCGGGTGTGGAGAAGCTTTATGACCTTTACCATAGAAGACCTTATAGCAGATGGTAGGGAGCTGATGGCAAGAGGCGCCACACCGGCATGGAGTTCCTGCATCAGGCGCTATCGACTCAACCGGGCCGGGCCCGCCGTCTTGCGCAGCAACACCTCAGCGCTCCCAGGGATCAGGAAGTTGGGCATGGGACCGATTTCTTGATAGCCGTGTTTTTTGTAAAAAGCCCTGGCCGGCTCGTTGAAGTCCGACACACAGGCAAAAAGATTCTTGGTTCGCTCAAAGACGAGCTGTTCGATGTGCCGTAACAGTCGCCCCCCGATTCCCTTCTGACGACCCCAGACGGCCACACCCAAGAGTTCCAGATAATCACCCAGGAGAAATTTTTGTTTCACGATGGCAACGCCTGTCACCTGCGCATCAAGTAGTGCGACGTAGCAGTCTCGCCCCTGTGGAATCGGACAAAAGATGCGACTCCAATCATTCTGTGTATACCCAAGTCTCTTCCAAGGATCGGATTCACCGAGCAATTGAACGACGGCGTCCTGATCGGATGACTCCATGTTTCTGACAGCCAGGTCAGTCATGGGGAACCAAAGGTGTACAGTTCAAGAGGTCGCTGACCGTCATGGGGCGGAGTTTTTTTCGGGGCAAGATGTTGGATGTGAGTTGTTCGATCACGTGACGGGTTTGCTTCCCTTTTCCGTTCGCGTGGAAGACGATGATGCTTCCTGGTTTGACACGCTTGGCGACTTTGGTGAGGATCTGTTCTGCAGAAAGGGTGGGGTCCGGATCGCCTGATTCGATATCCCATTGGATGAATCGTAGGCCGAGCCTGTTCACCACAGCGACGGTCTCGTCGTTGTACTCGCCATATGGTGGTCGAAACAACGCCGTCTCATGGGCATGGTGTTCCTGGAGTCGTGTGACTGGACCAAGGATCTCTGTGCGTTGTTCATCGGCATCGTGCATGGGAAGATGGAGGTGAACGTCGCCATGCGTCCCGATTTCAAAAAAATCCATGCCGAGCAGGTGGTCGACTTCGGTTTCATGTCTGGTCATCCACTTGCCGGACATGAAAAATGTGGCGGGAATACGGTGTGTGATCAAGTAGTCCATCAATGGCTGATCGTAACCGGTTCCCTTTCGTACAGGACAAAGATCAAACGTCAGCGCGACACCTGGACAGGACGATGGACCGGACTTGATGACCTGGGCTGTGCTTTGCGTCCAAGGACACAATCCCAACGTTCCTGTCAGGAGGACGCTGAACAGAAGCTGTCTCGCACGTCGCCGTAACATGTGATCTAGTATACCTGAATCGGCGGGGAAGAATTGACCCTTCGCGCATGCAGCTGTTACGGTGCTGTCCATGCAGTGGCCTTCTTGGGAAATCTGCCGGGCGTTGGGGATTCCCATCCGAGTACATGCATCCTGGTTCATGGTCTTTCTGCTGGTCACCTGGATTCTCTCGACCGGATATTTGCCGGAAAGCCTGCCCGGGCTTACTCCCGGACGCTATTGGGTGATGGGCGGTATTGCGGCGGTGTTGTTATTCCTCTCCGTGCTGCTGCACGAGCTCGGTCATTCCTACGTGGCCTTGTATTATCGTATTCCAATCGAACAGATCACGCTCTTCATTTTTGGAGGCGTGGCCCACATGAAGCGGGAGGCTCCGACGCCGAAGGCGGAATTTTTGATCGCCGTGGCTGGGCCTGCCGTGAGTTTTGTTCTAGGCGGTATGTGTTTGATGCTCGTGGCGTTGGCGGAGGCTATTCAACAGCAACAAGGGCTTCGAGGTTTGATCATGCTCGGATTTTTACTGGGCATGGGTAACATGCAGCTCGGGTTCTTCAACCTGATCCCAGGTTTTCCGTTGGACGGAGGGCGCGTCTTACGCGCGGGGTTATGGGCTTGGGGAAACGACTTTCATCGAGCCACCAAACAAGCCGCAGTGGTCGGCCTCGCTTTTGGCGTGCTGTTCGGTCTCGTCGGTCTCTGGGTCATCTATAAGGTCGCACATGGAGACTTCGACGCCTCGATGACCTGGAACGGAGGGTGGGTCACGCTCATCGGTGTATTTCTTTTCGCCGCCGCTCAGGCCAGTCGTCGACAAGCGGTCATCCGGCAGTCATTGGCGACGGTTCCCATCCGCGATTTGATGGTGACGACGGTCACCTCCATTCCGTCGCAGTGTACGCTGAACGAAGCAGTCAACCAGTATTTCCAACCCTATGGATACGGCGGCTTTCCAGTCTTGGAGGATGGGCGGCTGGTGGGACTCATCACCGTGCGAGAGATTCAGAATGTGCCGTCGTCGCAGTGGGATTGGCGCCGAGTCGAGCA
>CABVRR010000007.1:30219-39492 GCA_902500705.1 uncultured Nitrospira sp. | reverse complement strand
AGTTTGTGGGTGATAATCCCGCCGAACAGCAAGAGGCCGGCGGAATAATAGACCCACAGGAGCAAGAGGACGACCTCCAACAGCGATCCATAAAGCCGGGCGTACACCGTGGCATAGTCGCTATAAGTGACGAATAACAACTTGGCTGCGACCCACAGCAAACTGAAGATCAGCCCTCCGGCCATAGCATCTCGCCACCGTGGACGGTGGCGAGGCACGAGGCGGTACAAAAGGCTGACGGTCAGGAATGCGAGTGAGAAGGGGAGTGTGTACGTCAGATGAAAGTTATGGGCAGCCAGGGCAACGAGGTCGAGTCCCCAAAGTTTGGGTGCATAGGCAGTTAAAAACGTGATGGTCTGTGTAGCCCCATAGGAGATAACCAGCAGAAGTCCTGTCGACCCCAGCAGGGCGATGGAAATTGCGGTGGAAATCAGCGGGTGGCGCTTTTGGGTGCTCTCAAAGACCACGTTGAGCGTATAGTCGAGCTCGTAAAAAACAAGCCCTCCAAACCAGAAGAACGACAGGAAGACCATCCATCGCGCGTTTTCCAATGCGCTGATCCGATGCAGCTCTTCGGCCAGTCGTTCGCCCAATGACGGCAGAAATCCCTTCAAAAAGCTCAGCATGAATTGTTCGCCGATGGTGTTTTGGCTAACCAGAAAACTGATCCCATACAGGAGAAGAAAGACGAGGGGAAACAGGGAAAGCAACGAGAAAAAGGCTAAGGCAGCCGCCAGGCTTGGACAACCTTGACGAAAGAAAGCCTTCAAGGTCTCGCTCAGAAAATAGATAATATTCATGATGCTTCGTATGCGAGCCTTAAGCGTAACATGAGTGAGCCAGAGAATGACGAAGGAGTGTACCGTATCCCCAGCCAACTTCGGTATGCGGGGACTAGGCGTTGCCGAGCCGTCGCGACCAACATGGCGAGTGGTACTCTGTGTTGTACGGTGGCATGCTGCGCGATGCAAGAACGAAAACAGAGGACTATTGAGGTAGTCTCACTTGAGCGTCAATACCGCCTGCATGGCAAAATTCACGAGGGGATTGGGATAGACTCCGAAGATCACCACCCCTGCTACCGCGCAAGCCAGCACGATGGAGAGAGTCGGCGACATGACCAGCTGAGGGGTCGGACTCGACAGGTCACTCGGTTCACGCATGTACATGACCATCACCAGTCGAAGATAGTAATAGGCCGAGATGACGGCAAAGATGAGCGCAACGACCGCGAGCCATGCCATGCCCGCTTCCACCGCCGACATAAAGACGTACAGTTTGCCGATGAACCCTGCGGTCGGAGGAATCCCGGCCAGCGACACCATAAAGATCAACATGAGCAGCGCAACCACAGGCTGACGTTTGGCGAGGCCGGTAAAGTCTTCAATCTCCTCTCCTTCGATGCCTCCTTTGCGAAGCATGGCGACGATGGCGAACGCTCCGAACGTCATAAATGTATAGAGTGCGAGATAGAGCAACACGCTCGCGATCCCAGACGAGTCGCCCATTCGTCCGGCTGCTACCACGCCGATGAGCGCATACCCGGCATGGGCGATGCTCGAATAGGCCAGCATGCGTTTCACGTTTGTCTGCACCAACGCGACGATATTCCCTAAGATCAGCGTGGCGAGGCATAGCAGGAGGAAGATCGCCGACCAGTTGGCTTTGAGGCCGCCGAGCCCCTCGATAAACACTCTGAGGAATGCCCCGAAGCTTGCAGCTTTGGATGCCACGGCCATGAAGGCGGTGACGGAGGTCGGAGCGCCTTGATAGACGTCCGGGGTCCACATGTGAAACGGGACCACGGCGAGTTTAAACCCGAACCCGACCGCAAGCAGAATCGTCGCAAACAGCAATAACGGATCGTCCAGACTTCGCTCGGAGATCGCTGCGGCGATCTCCGGCAACCTGGTACTTCCGGTCGCACCGTAGAGGAGCGAGATGCCGTAGAGGAGAATGCCTGATGAAAAAGCCCCCAGCACGAAATACTTGGCCGAGGCTTCCAATGAGCGAGGTTCCGATCGTTTGAGGCCGGCCATGACGTACAGCGAGAGAGACATGAGCTCGGTGCCGAGATAGAGCGTCAGTAAATCGGCCGACGAGACCATGACCATCATTCCGGAGAGCGAGAGCAAGATGAAACCGTAATATTCACCGAAGTACAGCCGCTCTTCCTTCAAATAGGAATAGGAAAGAAGAATGGTCAGGCCGGTCACAAAGTAGAGGAGCAGTTTCCAGAAGGCTCCGTACGCATCAATCAGGACAAGTCCGCTGAAGATGGTCGCCGGAGTATTGATCTGGGACGCCGTGATCCCCATGCACATCGCAATGGTTCCCAGGCTCAGCCACACCAAGATGTCTTTGTCGGATGTTCGCAGTACCGGATCGAGCACAAATACGAGGCATGCTGCCGTGATCACCAACAATTCCGGTAGGATGAATAGTAAATCTGCTGCCGAGAAGGTCATCGTGGTCGGTTCTCCGGTGCGCCCTGGGCTCCTTGATCAGTGGTCGATTCCGTTGTTGGAGAGATGTGTTCCACAGTCGACGCATGCTCAGGATTCGGCGGGAGGGCTCGCGCAATAACTTTCTCCACGCTGGGGTGCATACGGGTCAGAATGGGATTTGGGAACAGGCCGATCCAGAAGATCAAGACGACCAATGGGACTAAGATGACCGTCTCACGCAGGTTCACATCGCGAAGCTTCGAGAGCATCTGCGGGGACGAGACGCCGAACGCGACGCGTTGAACCATCCAGAGCAAGTAGGCAGCGGCCAGGATGAGTCCCAATGAGGCGAGGGCAGCGGCGATCTTACTCCAGAGAAAGGTGCCTGCAAGAACCAGAAACTCTCCAACGAAATTATTGGTGCCGGGAAGTCCCAGCGAAGAGAGCGCAAAAATGACGAGAAAGGTCGCATAGCGAGGCATCGGCTTCGTCAGACCGACGTTGTCGGCGATCTGTCGGCTATGCGTGCGTTCGTAAATCATGCCGACGCAGAGGAAGAGTCCCCCGGTTGTGATGCCGTGGTTCACCATCTGCATGACGGCGCCTTCGATGCCTTGAATATTGAACATGAAGAGACCAAGAGTCACGAACCCCATGTGACTGACGCTTGAATAGGCGATGAGCTTTTTCAGATCGGCTTGGGCCAGAGCCATGTAGGCTCCGTAGATGATCGCCACGATCGACAGCACCACCATGAGCGGAGTGAGCAGTCGTGAGGCGTCCGGCAACATGGGGAGGCTGAAGCGGAGAAATCCATAGGTGCCCATCTTGAGCAGCACGCTGGCGAGGATCACGCTGCCGGCTGTGGGCGCTTCTACGTGCGCATCGGGCAGCCAGGTATGGAAAGGAAACATGGGAACCTTGACTGCAAATGCGGCGAAGAAGGCGAAAAAGAGCCATATCTGAAGCGACTTTCCGTAGGTTCCTTGGCTCAGTTCAACAATGTCGAAGGTATGGCCGCCTTGGAAGTACAAGACCAAGATTGCCACCAACAACAGGATACTGCCGGCGAGGGTATAGAGGAAAAATTTGATCGCGGCATAAAGGCGATTGGGCCCACCCCAGACCCCGATCAACAGATACATCGGGATCAGCATTGCTTCCCAAAAGACATAAAATAGGACGAAGTCCAGCGCACAGAACACGCCGATCATGGCGCTTTCCATGATGAGCAGCACGGCCATAAAGCTCCGAATCCTTTTTTCAACGGAGTGCCATGAGATCAGGATGCAGAGCGGCATCAGGACCGTTGTCATGAGAACCAGCGGAAGGCTGATCCCGTCGAGGCCAAGTCGGTAGTTGATGGACAGCGACGGGATCCATCGCGCCGATTCGACGAACTGCATCTGAGCGGACGCGGGATCGAACAGCCACCAGAGCGGGAGCGAGAGCAGGAGGTCGGCCACAGCCACGGTGAGGGCTGTGAGTCTGACCAAGGTCTCTTTGACCGTGAAGACCGTGATCGTTCCAGCCAGCGGGAGAATGATCAAGAGCGTGAGCCAGGGAAAGCCGGTCATCGTTCCCCCAGCATCAGAGATGCCGCGTACAATGGGCAACCTGTGAAATCGGTCATTGTGAAAACAACCTCGATCCGCATTCGGTGCCCTCTCAAAGAAGGAGATACGCCGTTAACACGACGATCCCCACTGCCATTGCTAAGGCGTAATGCTGTGTTTGGCCGCTCTGAACCAGCCGCAACAGCCATCCTCCCCAGGCGATGCCGCGTGCGATACCGTTGACGGCTCCGTCGATCACGTTGACGTCGATCCGTTTCCAGAGCTCGGACGCAGCGATGAACGTCGGTCTGACGAATAGACGGTCATAGGCTTCGTCGACATACCATTTGTTCAGCGAGCCGCGGTACAGGCCACCCCACAGTTGAGCCAAGCGCTCGGGGAGATCAGGGTTGAGCACATACATATAATAGGCGGCGGCGATACCGAGCAAACCCATTACTGTTGCTGCGGCCATGATCATGAGCCCATCCAAGCCATGAGGAGCCACTGTCTCGTGTCCGGTTGAAAAAACCGGTTCGAGGAAAGCGGGAATGCCGAGATAGCCGGTCAACACACTAAGCACTGCGAGGATGAGGAGCGGTGTCGTCATCGTCTGCGAGGGTTCGTGGATGTGGTCCGCGTGGTGCGGATCGACACGCGACGGTCCCCAGAAGGTCATGAATACAAGCCTGAAGCTGTAGAAGGCGGTCAGGAGAGCCGTCATCAGACCAAAAATCGCCAAGATCCGACCGAGGTCGCCGGACGACCAGGCGGCCACGAGAAGGTCATCTTTACTGAAGAAGCCGGCTGTCAGAGGAAATCCGGCGAGCGCCAGCGAACCGACCACAAACGTCCAGTAGGTAATCGGCAATTTGTCCTTGAGGCCGCCCATATGCCGGATGTCCTGTTCATGGTGCAGCGCGATAATGACCGAGCCGCACCCAAGGAACAACAGAGCTTTGAACGCGCCATGTGTGAGCAAGTGGTACATACCGGAGGCATAGGCTCCGAGCCCGCAGGCCATGACCATGTAGCCGAGTTGGCTGACCGTCGAGTACGCAACGACACGTTTGATGTCGGTTTGAGTCAGCGCAATGGTCGCGCCGAGAACCATCGTCGCCGCGCCTGTTATGGCGACTACACTCATCGCAGTGGGAGACAGATTGTAGATCGGGGCAAGACGCGCCACCATAAAGACGCCGGCGGTGACCATCGTGGCGGCGTGAATGAGGGCCGAAATCGGTGTCGGTCCTTCCATCGCATCAGGCAGCCAGACGTGAAGCGGAACCTGGGCGGATTTCCCTATTGCGCCGACGAATAAAAGGAGTCCGATGAGTGTGAAAACCGAAATCTCCCATAGGCCACCGAACGGGCCGAGGAGGTTCATCGTAAAATCTCCCGCTTCGTGAGCGGCAGGGAAGATCTCGTGATAGTTGAGCGATCCGAAACTGTACCAGACGAGCAGAAGGCCCAATAGGAATCCGAAATCGCCGACTCGATTCACCAGAAAGGCCTTGGTTGCCGCGGCACAGGCAGAGGCACGCTCGTACCAGTGCCCGATCAAGAGGTAAGAGCAGAGACCGACGGCTTCCCAGAACACGAACAGCTGAAGCAGATTATCAGCCAGCACCAACATCAACATGGAGAAGGTGAACAGGGCGATATAGGCAAAGAATCGGGCATAGCCCGTTTCACCGTGCATGTAGCCGATCGTATAGATGTGCACGAGCGAACTGACGCCGGTCACCAGCAGGAGCATGACGGCGGTCAATCGGTCGATATAAAGACCGATGTGAATATCGAGATGGCCGGATGTCAACCAGGTGTACAGCGGAACCGAAATGACGGAGCCGGAAGCCACTTCGAAAAAGGCCGCCACCGACAAGAGGAATGACAACACGACGGCCGGAACTGCAACCAGGTGTGCGCGGTCTGTGATGCGCCATCCGGCTAAGCCGAGGATCAGAAAAGCCGTCAGCGGAAGAAATGGAATGAGGAAATACAGCATGGTCTACAGCATGTCGAAGCGTGAAGGATGATCGACGAACGATGGTCGAACCCGCAATAAGATGGAACACTCACGACTCACCGACGGTCTCCCTGTCTACCACTTGAGTAAGTTAAAGTCTTCGACATTGATCGTCTCCTTAGATCGCTGTAATGCAATAATAATGGCCAGTCCGACAGCGACTTCCGCCGCCGCCACGGTCAGCGCAAAGAACACAAACACCTGCCCGCCGAGATCTTGCAGGTATTCGGAGAACGCGACAAAATTGATGTTGGTGGCGTTCAGCATCAGTTCCACCGACAGCAGAATGGCAATGATATTACGCCGGATCAGCACGCCGACCACGCCCGTCAGGAAGACGATGGCGCTTAAGATGAGATAATACGAGATAGGGATGGTCATTCGGCACCCGCCGGTTGTGTCAGGGGCTTCGTCTCGCTCCCGCCGATGTCGCGCTTCGCAAGCACGATTGCGCCGATCATCGCGACTAACAGCACTAACGAAGCCACCTCGAAGGGAAATAAGTAGGTCGAGAACAGCGTTTCACCGATGGCGCGCGTATTGTCCGTTGCGAGTGCGTCAAGTGGTTCCGATTGTCGTGGTCGATCACCGGAATTCATCGATTTGCCTCCGGCGGAAAGCAACATGATCGTTTCAATCAGCAGTGGAATGCAGACAAATCCGGCGAGGCGCCATTGGCTATGATAGCGGTCGTCTTGTCGGACGTTCAGGATCATGACGACGAACAGATACAGCACAAGGATGGCTCCTGCATACACAATGATCTGCACGGCGGCGAGGAATTCGGCATGTAGAGTGATGAAGAGCCCGGCGACATGGAAGAACATGACCAGCAAGGACAGGGCACTGTAGACAGGGTTCCGAAGCGCCACGACCAGTATGGCGGTGACGGCGATCATTCCTGCAAAATATCCAAACAGCAGCTGGGCCATAACGACGGTTCCTAGGTTTAGAGAGCACCCCGGCCGGACCGACACATCCGTAACGCGGTCATCGAACGTTCGATGCGGTGATCGTGTGGATCAGTCCGGTTTTGGCGGTACGTGCTTGAATGCCACGTTGAAGAACGCGACGTTCGGATGTTGCAGCTCCAAGCGTTTTTCTCGGATCGGAAACGAGCGGTCGCCGATCGCGAGCAATTGTTGTTTGTTGAGGTGGAGTTGCCGTTTGTCGTAGACCGCCCATTCAAACTCGCGGGTCATCCCTAAGGCGTCGACCGGACAAGCATCCACACACATCCCGCAGAACAAACAGCGGGTCATATCCATATAATATTCTTTTGAATAGCGCTTCGTCGGCTCGTTGGGTACTTCGGCGCTGACGACTCGGATCACGCGGGACGGACAGGCGGCTTCGCAGAGGTCACAGCCCACGCACTTTTCCGTGCCGTCGTCGTATCGAAGCAGAGCCAGCATGCCACGATAGTTGTCCGGCAGCGTGCGTTTCTCATGGGGATACTGCAACGTCACCGGGCGATAGTTGAGCAGGTGTGACAGGGTTGCCTTCATGCCCACAAGAATTTCGTAAAACGTAATCGTTTTAATCCATTCGAAGAGGTTGAATCGTTTGGAGGTTGTCGTCGATGACATAAGGGCCTCGCGCACGCGTGACGTTATGTACCGAAGAAAAATACGGCCAGAGCCGTGACGACGATATTACCCAGCGCGATGGGCAAGAGGACTTTCCAGCCGAACCGCATCAACTGATCGTATCGTAGTCTCGGCAACGTGGCTCGAAGCCAGAAAAAGAGAAACAAGAAAAAATACGTCTTGACCGCAAACCACATCGTGCTTTCGATCCAAGACCACGATCCGAGACCGACCAGCTCCATGAGGGTTCCGGGATACGGCCCGTGCCAGCCGCCGAGAAACAACGCGGCCGCCACGCAGGAAACCAGCACCATATTGGCGTACTCAGCGAGGAAAAAGAACGCGAACCTGAGGCCGCTGTACTCGGTGAAGAAGCCGGCGACGAGCTCGCTCTCCGCTTCCGGCAGATCGAAGGGGACCCGGTTGGTTTCAGCCACGGATGAGATCACGTAGACGACAAAGGCTAAAATCTGCGGAGCGGGCATTTTGAACAGAAACCAGTCCCAAAACCATCCTTCTTGGGCGTCGGTAATTTTCACGAGGCTGAGCGAGCCGGTGAGAATCAAGACTCCGACAATGGACAATCCGACGTTGAGCTCATAACTGATGATCTGTGCCGCCGATCGTAGTCCGCCGAGCAACGAGTATTTGCTGTTGGACGCCCATCCCCCCAAGATGATGCCGTAAGCTCCGAGGGAGGCAAAGGCCAAGATGTACAAAATGCCGATATTGATGTCGCTGATTACGAAGGGTTTCACGATGACGCCGTTGACATTGATCGTCCAACTCGGACCCCATGGGATCACGGCGAATCCGATAAACGCCGGAATCAAGCACAGAATCGGCGCTGCTGTGAACAGCAATTTATTGGCGCCGGCGGGGACGATGTCTTCCTTGAAAAACAGTTTGATGGCATCCGCAAACGGCTGGAGAATGCCATAGGGGCCCACTTCCATCGGGCCCATGCGGTCCTGCATCCAGCCCAGGACTTTGCGTTCGGCAAGGGTCAGGATGAGCACCGTAACGACCACAATGCCCATGACCGCAGCGATTTGAGTCAGAGAGATAGCGAGACGCAACCCGAATTCAGTCACAATCAGTCTCCTCGATTAGCGTCGTCATCACGCCACCCTCATGATCGACACCGTCGCGGTTCGGAACGAGGGCGCGCGGGTGATCGGATCCACGACGCATTCAAATAGTCGGACGGCAGCTTGACCAAAGTGAGAAGGGAACCAGGCTGTTCCTTGTGGAACCCGCTCTAGAATTTTGACTTCAGTCGTCATTTCTCCGGATGTGCTGGAGAGACGGACACGATCCCCATCCGACAAGGCAAAGCGTGCAGCGTCAAGAGGATTCATACGCAGCCGGCCGCTTCCTTCGACCTGCAGTAATCCCTTCGATCGCGTGGATAGTTTTCCGGAATGGAACAGGCTTTGGGCCAAGTCCAGCCGTACGGTTCCATCCGGTCTGGATGCACGAGGACGAGGGATGGGTCGGTACCTCATTGCGAGGTCACGCTGATAACCCTCCGTGAGATAGCGGTCCACGACCGCGCGATCCACTTTGGGAGGCATTGGTGCGGGTCCCAGCGAGCCATAGCCTGGAATAAGACTTCGGATTTCCTTGAGGATCTCTTTGCTCTCGGCATA
>CABVRR010000007.1:25108-30119 GCA_902500705.1 uncultured Nitrospira sp. | reverse complement strand
GATTGTTTTGCGATCCGTGTCGCTGGCGATGGGGCAGGCGCCAGGAAGAAATTCGGTGACGGTTCCCATTTCGACCGCGCCTTGATCGTTGTTTTCCTCGGCCAGCGGTGCAAACCCGCAACCAGGTCCGTCCAATTTCCCGATCAGAAGCAGCAGATCGAGGAGCGTCACACATCCGTTGTAGCCATGCTCGCTTCGCAGCAAAAGCTGTCCGGCCAAGATCACGACCCGGCGGGCTTCCGCCGCTGCCTTGGCCGCACGCATAAATGACTCCGGTTCGATCCCGGTTGCCGCTTGGAGGTCTTGCCAGGAGGTCTGCTGCAGCAAACTCGTCATGGCGTTGAGATACGCCGGATATCGTTGCGCGAGGTCCGGGTGCGTCAAATTCTGCTCGACGACGGCCTTCACCAGGCCGACGATGGCGTGGGGTGTGTCGCCCGTCGGAATACGGAAATGATGATGCGCAAGGTTCGCGATATTGCTCATCGTATCGACGACGGGCTCCAGCGACTCGATGGTAATCAGCGTTGCCCGACGCTTCTTCACGGCTTCTTTGACTTTGAGCCCGGTGATGGGATTCGTCTCGGTGATGTTCGTGCCGACAAGGATCAAGGCATCCGCGTCCAGAATATCGTCGAAGGTGACGGTCCATCGATGCGTCCCCTGCACGCGTTGCATGGCATGCAGGCCGTTGACATGCCCATAGCGGGCGCTGCTGTCGATATTGTTGGTGCCGATGGCCAGGCGGAGCATTTTTTGAAACAGATACAATTCTTCGTTGGTGCAACGGCCGGAGATCAATCCTCCGAAACTCTGACCTCCATGAGCGGCTTTGATCTCGCTGACACGACCGGCGACGTATTCCAGCGCTTCTTCCCAGGTCGCTTGCACGAGCACCCCATTACGCCGAACGAGCGGATGCGTGAGGCGATGTGGATTACTGGCCGCATGGAATCCAAAAAATCCTCGCGCGCACAGGTCGCCGTTGTTGCGTCCTGCTCCATACGCCGAGTTCACCTCGATGAGTTCCTGTCCCTTCGTCTGCACGGTGATCCGGCACCCATCTCCGCAGTACCCACAGATGGTGTCGGCTCGTTTCAGCATCCATGGCCGGTATTCGTACATAGACAGTCGGCTGGTAATCGCTCCGACCGGACAGATCTGAACGCAGCCCCCGCAAAACTCGCAATCGAGGGGGTGAGGGCCGAAGGACTTGATTTCCGTCATCGTGCCGCGACCGACCGGTGCCAAAGCTTTGACGTCCATGACCTCATCGCAGTATCGGACGCAGCGGAGACACTGCACGCAGCGATTCATTTGCGTCTCGATGAGCGGACTGAAATATTCTTTTTGAAAGATGCGCTTGGTTTCCACGAACCGGCTGGTTGCGGTGTACTGGTGCGAGAAGTCTTGGAGATCGCACTTGCCCCCCTGATCGCAGACCGGACAGTCCAGCGGATGGTTGGCAAGGATAAACTCCAGCACCGACTTATGGGCGTCGTTGACCACGGAGGTGGCGGTGCGTACGCTCATCCCTTCGTCGGCCGGTGTGCTGCAAGCGGTTTGCAGCTTGGGCATCTTCTCGATTTCAACCAGACACATACGGCAATTGGCGTCCGGCTTGAGTTTCGGGTGATAGCAGAAATGCGGAATCATGACACCGACACGGCGAGCCGCTTCGATCACCAAGGTCCCTTTCGGGACGTTGACCGCCATCCCGTCGATCGTGATGCGAACCATCTGTGCAGCTGTCTCAGGCATAGGTGAACGTTGTTGTCTGATGATTCATCGATTGATTGAGTTGAGAATTTGAAGAACGTCGTGCACTCAATCGATCCCCAGATTGACAGTTTGCCGTCACGGTTTTCCTGCCGGTTCGGGTCTGATAAGGTTTGCCGCTTCTGCTTCGTTGATTAAGTCGACGTATTCCTGCCGCCAATGCTTCAGCGTGCTTTGGATCGGGGCGACTTCCGCGTCGCCGAAGGCACACACCGTGCGGCCTGCGATGTTTTTGCATAGATCCAACAAGGTTTCAAGGTCCTCCATACGACCACGCTTTGCCAGAATTCTGCGCAGCGTTTGGACGAGCCACGAACTACCTTCCCGGCAAGGGCTACATTTCCCGCAAGACTCATGGTAGAAAAATTCCATGAGTCGAAGCGCGGCCCAGACCATGCTGGTCCCTTCCTCCATCACCGTGACGCCTCCGGAGCCCAGCATCGACCCCGCCGCTGCAACATGTTCAAAATCCAGCTTCACGTCGAGATGGGCCGGCGTCAGAAACGGCGCTGACGCTCCGCCGGGGATAAACGCCTTAAGCGGTTTATCGGAGCGCATGCCGCCGGCATAGTCATAGACCAATTCTCGAACGGTCATTCCCATCGGCACTTCGTAATTGCCTGGGCGTTTCACATGCCCGCTGACGCAGAAGACTCTGGTCCCAGTGCTTTTCGGCGGCGATCCGATCGCGGCAAACCATTCGGGACCCCGGTTGACGATGTGAGGGAGATTCGCCAGCGTCTCGACGTTATTGACCACGGTCGGCTTATTGTAGAGCCCATGCGTGGCCGGAAACGGCGGTTTGATACGGGGGAGGCCGCGTTTGCCCTCCAGTGATTCCAGGAGCGCGGTTTCCTCGCCGCAGATGTAGGCTCCCGCTCCTCGATGCACCCACACGTCTGCGTTGATGCCGGTGCCGAGAATGTTCTTTCCGATATACCCGGCGGCTCTCGCTTCGCCGATGGCCCGTTCCAAGATCTTTGAGCCCAGGACCATTTCTCCGCGGATATAGATGTAAGCGGTCTCCGCGCCGATGGCGTAACAAGCCAATACGATTCCTTCCAAGACTTGATGAGGATCCCGCTCCATCAGCTGACGATCCTTAAACGTACCGGGTTCGCTCTCATCGGCGTTGCAGCAGAGATAGCGGGGGCCCTGATAGTCTTTCGGCAGAAAGCCCCATTTCACGCCGGTCGGAAACCCTGCGCCGCCGCGACCGCGTAATCCAGATTTGCGGACCAGCGTCGTGACATCCGGCGGAGCAATCTTCCCGAGCGTGTTGCGCAAGGCTTGATAGCCTCCGGTCTTCTCGTAGTCCACCAGCGACCCGGTATAACCGGGCTGCATCATGTTTTTCAAAAGAATGAGCTCGTGTTGCGGCATAACTATGCTCGTAAAACGTCGTTCATGACGCGCGAAACCTCAGGTGGCCTGATACCTGTATGTGCACATGCCAAGAGACACCTCATGTTTCAGGCGCCTCGCTCAAGTGGCGCCGATTCCGGCCACATAAATGGTCCGGTCTTCAGCGGACTGGTTCCTGTCGAGCGCAGATCTGACAAAATACGGTCGAGTTTATCTTCGGTCAGCTGTTCGTAATAGTCGTCGTTGATCTGCATCATAGGACCGGTTCCACAAGCAGCCAAACATTCCACCACGCTAAGGGTAAACAATCTGTCTGCCGTCGTTTCTCCCGGCACGATTCCGAGCTTGGCGTGAACCCACGCAATCACCGTATCCGACCCGACGAGGGCGCACATGAGCGACTTGCACACCTGAATATGGAACTTCCCCACCGGCTTCAAGTTGAACATGGTGTAAAACGTGACGGTCTCGTAGACCTGCGGGGGGGTCAGTCTGAGAAGGTGCGCGATTTCCTGCATGGTCGATTCGGCCACATACCCCTGATCACGCTGGGCGACATAGAGAAGCGGAATCAATGCGGAACGTTTGACCGGGTAACGCGATAGAATCTCGGTAATTTCGTCTTTGTATTTTTCAGTAAAGGTCATATCGATCGTCGCCGGCTAATAGTTGTTCGTCATTATCCGCATGAAGGCGTCGTTCTTTCCCCTGTGACGCATGCCAAATGATGTCTCAGGGCGTCTCTTCATCGATCGCACTCTCCCATGACCACGTCATAGGTCCCGAAAATCGTAATAATGTCGGAAATCAGATAGCCGCGTGCCATATGATCGAACGCGCCCATATGGATGAAGGAGGGCGAACGAATTTTCAACCGATACGGGCGCGGAGATCCGTCGCTGATGATAAAAAATCCCAATTCACCCTTGGGCGCTTCGGTTGCGCAGTAGGTTTCCCCCTTCGGCGGCTTGAATCCTTGAGTAAAGATGATGAAATGATGGATCAAGCTCTCCATATCGCGCATCACTTGCGGTTTGGGCGGCGGAATGTATTGCGGCATATCGGCGATGATCGGCCCGAGCGGCATCTGGTCGAGACACTGTGAGATGATCCGCGCGCTCTGACGCATTTCTTCCACACGAATCCAATAGCGATCGTACGTGTCTCCGTTTTTTCCGACCGGCACCTCCCAATCCACTTTATGATAGACCCCGTAGGGTTCGAGCTTCCGCACGTCGTAGGACACGCCGGATCCTCGTAAGGCCGGACCGGTCATGCCGAAATTGATCGCGTCTTCTCCGGAGATGACGGCCACATGTTTCGTTCGGCCCAACCAAATCCGATTACCGGCAAGCAGCGAATCGTACTCGCTCACTTTCTGAGGGAAGGTCTCTAGAAAGGCCTTGAGACGGGTCACCAATTCAGGCGTAAAGTCGCTGTCCACTCCTCCGATTCGATAATAATTCAACGTCAATCTGGCTCCACAGAGCCGCTCGAACATGTCGAGCAAGATTTCCCGTTCGCGAAACGTCCAGAAGAAGATCGTCATGGCCCCGATATCCAGGGCTTGGGCACCCAACCAGAACAGATGTCCGAGGATGCGCTGCATCTCCGCGACGATGGTGCGGATATACTCGGCTCGTTCGGGCACAGTGATACCGATGAGTTTTTCGACGGCCCGCACATAGGCATAATTGTTGGCCATCGCGCAGACATAGTCGAGCCGGTCGGTATGCGGAATAATCTGCATGTAGGCGAGGCCTTCGGCTAGCTTCTCAACGCCTCGGTGGAGGTAGCCCAGATCGGGTGTCGCCTTAACGATTCGTTCTCCGTCCAGCTCCAGAACCACACGCACCACGCCGTGGGT